>JAPUIH010000202.1 GCA_027297205.1 SAR324 cluster bacterium
CCCACGAAATTAAAGCCATTCTTGCGCACCAGCCAGGCGAAGTTGGGATTTTCAGATAAGAATCCAATGCCCGGATGCACGGCGTCCGCGCCCTCCTGTTCCGCGATGCGCACCACGCTCATGCCATTCAGATAGCTTTCCTGGGGTGTATTGCCTCCCAGGCAGACCAGCCGGTCTTTTGCGTTGAGCAGCTTGGTGGGATAGCTTTCCATGTCCGCGTCCGACTGCACCAGCACCACTTCCACCTCCGCCGCGTGGGCGCCTTCCACCAGGCGCGCCGCGGTGGCGCCACGGGCATGGATCAGCAGCCGCTTCACCGGATCAAAAGTGATAAATCCCTTGGGCAGCACCTCTTCCGCCGGGCGGATGCCTTCGGACTTGTATTCCCCACGCAGCACCCGCGCAATGGCCTCGTGAATGGTCTCCTGTGGCACGGGAATATCCGGGTCGATCTCAAGAAACTGCTCGTCGATGTGCTCGTCGAAGGGATTGACCACCAGCCCGTCCATGCTGCCCTCCACCTGGCTTAGGTAATTGGCCAGGATGGCCTGCGCCGGCAGATGGCTGGGCACTACCCGCTGTCCGGCAAAGGGCATTACGCAACCGGAAAGATAAAAGGTCTTCACCAGGCGATGGGTGACGAAGCTGGCCTGGCCACCGCCGGTGCAGTCCCTGAAGCCGAAGCAAATGATGGGCAGGTCGAAATCCTTCACAAAGCGGGTGATGCGGTCATTTATCACCGCCATGGAATACAGCGCGCCCGCGCCTTCCTTGGTCTGCATGCCCCCCGAGGCGATGAACATCACCACGGGCAGCTTGTTGACCGCGCACTCCACCAGCAGCTTGCATACTTTTTCTCCGCTGGCCATGTCGAAGGCCCCGGCCTGGAAGAGGGTATTGCTGACCACCACCCCCACCCGGCTGGCCACGCCGTCATATTCAAAGTCCGCCAGTCCCGTCAGCACGCCCACGGGAGGAATGTTTTGTTCCAGCGCCCGCTCGATGGATTGCCGGTAACCGGGAAAATGCACCGGGTCGGCGCTCATCAGGTCGTCATTCAGGCTCTCGAAGTTCGTAAACACATGATCCACGACTTGTTGGGGGGCGATGGGGGTGGTGCGTTTCCGTTCCGCCAGCAGATTCTGAATCAACAGATCGCTGTAGGCATGGTTAAGACGGTTCCAGAAATCCTTGATGCCGATATGGCGGGGGTTGATTTTGCCGTCGAAGGCTTTTTCGCCGCGCCGTGCCGCGTAGTATGAAGGAAGAAGATTCGAGAAGTAGTAGGAGAGGATGCCGAAGAGCGGCTCGCTGAGACGGGGATGGGCGAGCCGTTTCCATTCGCTTACCTGCCGCATTAATTGCTCCGCGTCCCGCCTCGAAATCAGCCGCTCCAGCCAGCCGAAAAAGTCCGCGATTCCCTCGAAGCCCTCGGTAAAGAAACTTTCGAAGGAGCCCCGGGCCTCCATAATCACCTTGTCCAGCAGGTCCTCCATGGACTGCAGGGTGATCTCGTTGGTGTCCTTGAGCATGGTGGCGATGAGAGGCAGGTTTTCTATCAGCTTGTCGTAGATCAAGTCGAACAATACCAGATTCTTGACCTCTCCCGGGAACTCCCTCCGCACCATTTCATGTCCGAGAACGTCCAGCACGGTAGCGCTTTCCGGGGGCACTTCTCCTGTGGCCGGCTGCTTATCCAGAAAGTCCAGCAGCTTCACCAGGTTTTCCCGCGTGTCCACTTTCCAAAAATTGTAAAGATAGAGCCCCACGTCCATCATCAACTCTTCCCCGGCTTCCTGGAAGTTCTTCTCCGGCGTGCCGAGAAAGAAGCTGGTGATGCGGTAGCGGTCCTGGCCCAGGGAGCGCTCAGTATCCAACAGCCGTTTGTAGCGCTTGGTCAGAGTTTCGTCGTAGCGGATTTCAAGGGGCCGCTCCACCCACCGTCTGAAGCGCTCCTCGCGCTCCCGCTCCATGCGGCCCTGCAATTCGCCTTCTGGGATATCGAAGGTGTCCAGGCGCGAATAGCGCAGGATGGACTGGCTTTGCAGCCTGGTGCGCAATTTGAGGTATCTGTGAAAGCGGTACACCGAGCCGAATACGTTAAGCATCCCCGTGGGTGACTTGTCCGCGATCTGGTTTTCCCCGATCAGCAATTCGGTGGGGTTCAGGTAACGCTGGATGCTCTCCTGATAATGAGTGAAGAAATATTGATTGTCGGGCTGACCGAGAAATTCCACCGCGTTGCGTTCCACTTGATCCAGGGCGGAAAAGATGGCGTCCAGCAAGGGCTTGGGCGACCCGGAGTCCATGGGCGAGTAGTCGATGATGCCGTCCACATGGCCCATGCGGTACAATTCATAGGCCGATACCCCGATGTACTTGGCGCATTCCTGCCAGCTCAGATTGTAGTTGTAAGCGATTTCGCTCAAGCCTTGGGGGTGAATGGTGTTGAAAGCGCCGTCACGCACGGTCAGCAGAATATTCGTCGTGGCCAGAGGAATGGCGCCGCCGCTGTATCCGTTACCGAAGACGACGCCCACCGAGGGCAGCTGCAGGTTGGCCATCTCCATGATCAGATGGGAGATGCTGTGGGCCTGGTTTTTCAGATTCGCCTCTTCGCCCGCGTCCGCACCGGGGGTGTCGATAAAAGTGACCACCGGCATGCCGTAAGAGGAGTACTCGCGCATGAGCTCCGCCGCCCGGTCGTGATGATTGGGCATCCACACGCCATTTTTGGCCTTGCGGTTCTGGGCCAGGGCGACGATGCGCCGGGAGCGCCCAGGAGTGCTGAACACCAGTTCCGCTAAATAGAGGGGCCCCTCCTGCACTTCGCGCACGATTTCCGCGCCCAGTTGGCGCAGCACTTCCGGGGCGCTCTTGCGCTTGGGGTTTTCCGAGGGCCATACGGAGCGGCGGATATACTCGTCCACGTTCAGGGCGCGCAGCTCCTCTATGCCGTGGCTCACTGCATCCTCGCTCAAGACCCCATCCAGTCCGGGCTCGCGCAGGAACGCAGGCAGATCGCCTTTGGTCAGTCCGGCGGCGGTAGCGGCTTTTTCCGCTTCCACAAATACCAGCCTGCGGGGTGAACTCGGAGATATCATGACGGCCGTAGGGTCCTCGCTGTGCTGCGTCTCGTCTGATCTCTGGGCAATGGTAGGGTGGAGTGCAGTCGATCCCGGTGCAGAGGCCGGGTGCCAATCCGGGAAAAGTATTGCCGGGGTTCCGCCTGCCGTTCCGCCGGCGGTCTGAATTTCAATTCCCGTGAATAGATGCTCACGTTAATTCTACCGGGAATTAAGGTCAATGGGCAAAGTGCGGGCCGCCCATAGCCCCTTGCCCGATGCTCGGGGGAGTGATACTCATTCTGTAAGTCCGCATCCAGTAAGGATGTGCAAAGTGTATTCCGAACCCGCCCACACCGGCAATCATTCACCTCCGGGCACCCCAGCAGCGAATTCCATTGATGACGGTCCACGTTTCCCATCCAACGCGGATGCGCGAATTGCGGCGCGCCTTGCGGCTATATCTGCTCGTATTCGCCCTGATCTGGATGCTGGGCGGTTGCAGCATTTACGACTATTTATTTGGAGACGATGGGCTAAAGCCGGGGGAGGAGCCGTCCGATCCGTTCGCCGAAGGCATGCTGAACGCGATCGGCCAATTGGCGCCCAGCAGAAGCCCGTCTCAGTTCCTCGCCGGCATTGCAGGCCAGTTGGGCTGGGAGGATCAGGTGACCCGCAATACGCTGCTGCGCAAATCGGTGGAAGATGAGAAATTTTCGGAATCCGTGGAGCCTTTCCTGCTCTCCCTGTTTTTCAAGCACGGGTTTTCGGTGTTGCCCAATTTGGGGAAGGGGCATCAGTTCGCCCGCGATTCCCTGGTGCGTGGCGACGTGGGGCCGGCAAAATTTCTGGTCACCACCCGCGAAAAAATCCGGCTGATCTTCGTCAAATCGGTGGCGAACGTGCAGATTGTCTATCCCAAGGACGGCAGCCAGCCTCAAATCTTCGCCCTGGACGATAAGGGCATCATCTCGGTTCGCGGCAGTCTGCTCAATGAGTACTTGCGCTGAGGCAGATGCCCATCAGACAGCCGTGGCGCCAGGGAAATCCCTTGAATTCTAACATGCAAAACGCGGACAGCCCCTCGCGGCTAGGCAACTTTCTCGTCCGCTTGCTGGCCGCGGTTCCGGTGCTGATGCTGTTAATTGCGGCGTTCCTGCTGGCACCCTGGTATGTCCCGGCGGCCATGATGGGCCTGGCTGGGCTGCTGGGACTGTACGAGTACCGCGCCCTGCTTGCGGGGGAGCCGGGGGTACCGCTGCCGCGCATGCCGCTGCTTGCGGGCGGTCTGCTGATCGGCTGCGGGGGCCTGTTCGCCGGAGCAAAGGGACAGACGGCCATGTTCTTCGCGGCGGCGCTGATGTGGCTGCTGCTATGCCTGTTGCGCAACCGCGCGCACCATGAGGAAGGGCTTCAGCAAGCCAGCCTGGGGCTGTTTGGGCTGGTTTGGATCGCTTGGTTTATGGATCATTGGATTTTGTTGCTGCGTGATATTCCCCAGGGCAATCATTGGGCGGTCTTGCTGCTGCTGGTGCTGACCGGCACCGACGTGTTCGCCTATATCGTGGGGACGCTGCTGGGCCGGCACCTGCTCATTCCCCAAATCAGCCCCAACAAAACGGTGGAGGGCGCCCTCGGTGGCGTTGCCGGCGGCTTGCTGGGCGGGTGGCTGGCGCTGTTGTATTTTTCCGAGGGCGGCCTGGGGCTGCCCCTGGCGCATGTGCTGGCGCTCTGCGTGCCTCTGGCTCTGCTGGGGCAGGCCGGTGACCTGGCCGAATCCGTGCTCAAGCGCATAGCGAAAGTGAAAAAATCGGGGGTGTTTATGCCGGGGCACGGGGGAGCGCTGGACCGGCTCGATTCGCTTCTCCTGGCGGCACCCTTTCTGTACTATTATCTCACCCTGGTATTAACTTAACGGCACGGGGCGGCGTGTGTGGAGGCAGATCCGCCTTTAGCGCGGCGCGGCCATTTGATTCACGGCGGCAATGGGCAAGCAGCACCTGACCATACTCGGATCGACCGGTTCCATCGGCCGCAACACCCTGGATGTGGTGGCGCGCTTTCCGGACAGGTTCCGGGTGCATGCTCTGGCCGCGCGCAATAACGTTGAGTTGCTCTGCGAGCAGATCGCCGCTTTCCAGCCTGCCCTGGCCGTGATGTACGAGGCGCAGGCCGCGCAGCGCCTGCGCGCCGCGCTCCCGGCAAAGACCCGCACCGAAGTGCTAACCGGCATGGAAGGCCTGACCGAGGCGGCCCGTTGCCCGGAAGTGCAGCATGTCATCTCAGGCATGGTGGGTGCAGTGGGTTTGCTGCCCACCTATGCGGCCATCGCCAGCGGCAAGCGGGTATCCATCGCCAACAAGGAAACCCTGGTATTGGCGGGTGAACTGATGGTGCGCCAGGCGGCGGAAACGGGCAGCACCCTCATTCCCATGGACAGCGAGCATAACGCCATTTTTCAATGCCTCGCATCCCCGCCGGGCAGGGAGCTGGAGCGGATCGTGCTGACCGCGTCCGGCGGACCCTTCCGTGACTTGCCCGTATCCCAGTTTCACGGCATTACCCGCGAGCAGGCGCTGGCCCATCCCAACTGGAAGATGGGGCCGAAGATCTCCATCGATTCGGCCACCATGATGAACAAGGGCCTGGAGGTGATCGAGGCGCGCTGGCTATTCGGTCTTACCCCGGAGCGGATCGAGGTGCTCGTGCACCGCCAGAGCATCGTGCATTCCATGGTCGAGTTCGTGGACGGCTCGGTAATCGCACAACTGGGGCTGCCTGACATGCGCACGCCCATCGCCTACTGCCTGTCGTATCCCAGCCGCCTGCCTCTGGAACTGCCCCGCTTGAACCTGGCGGAAGTGGGGCGGCTCGAATTTGAAACGGTGGATGCCGAAAAGTACCCGTGCCTGGCGCTGGCGTTGCATGCTTTGGCCGTGGGCGGCGGCGCGCCCGCCGCCCTGAACGGCGCCAATGAGGAAGTCGTGGCGGCCTATTTGAAGGACGCGTTTCATTTTACGGAAATTGCCGTTATTCTAAAAGAAGCCATGGCGCAGTTGGAAATATGCTTGGCCCAGCCGCAAGCGCCTTCCTGTCTGCGCACCATCAACACTGTCGAGGACGCCATCGCGGCGGATCAATGGGGCCGGAACACGGCCCATTCCATCATCCAAAAACGGGTAAACACATGCTGCTAACGATCGTCTCCTTTCTGATCGTACTGACCATCCTCGTATTTGTGCATGAAAGTGGTCATGCCCTGGCTGCCCGGCACGTTGGCGTGAAAGTGCAGCAGTTTTCCATCGGTTTTCCTCCGCGCATCTTCGGCAAGACCATCGGGGAGACCGAGTTCGTATTCTCGTGGATCCCCCTGGGCGGCTACGTGAAGCTGTTCGGTCAGAACATTGACGATGAGGACCCCAGTGACCCCCGCAATTATGCCTCCAAAACGATCCTGCAACGTTTCTACATTCTGGTGGCGGGCCCCGTGGCCAATCTGCTGCTGGCTCTGGCGCTGATGCCCGTCGTGTTCATGTTGGGCGTGGAGACCCCTGCCTACCGGTACGGCCCCGCGCATATCGTGGGCACTGTGGCCGGCTCGCCCGCGGAGCAAGCAGGCTTCCAGCCCGGAGACCGCATCGTCGCGGTGGGCGAAGCACAAACCGCTTCCTGGATAATGGTCTTCAACGAGGCGGCCAAGCAGGCCCTGGCGGAGGACACTGTGATTTTCCACACCGAGCGAGGCGGGCGCAACGTTTCCGTGGCGGTGCCCAGCAAGCCCATCAGTAGGGGCAAGTCCCTTGGCTGGAAGCCGCTCATTCCGCCTGTAGTGGGCGGCTTTGTTGCTTCCGATTTCCCGGCATGGATGGCGGGGCTGGAATCCGGCGATCTGATCACCGCGGTGGATGGTGAGCCGGTTACCCGTTGGAGCCAGATTTCCCGGTTTATTCAGAAGGGCGAAGGCAGGGAGATGCTGTTCTCGCTGCGGCGCGGCAATCAATCCCTCAGCTTGCCCATTACCCCGCGCTACAATGAGGATTCCCAAAGCTGGCTGATCGGAATTTCCCTCGCCAGCACTAAGATCAGGCACGGGTTGTTCGAGTCGGTGCGCAAGGGAACGGCGCGGCTGTGGGAAATCACCTCCACCACGTTCCTGTTCCTGGGCAAACTGCTGACGGGTCAGGGCTCGATGGACGCCCTGGGCGGCCCTGTGAAAATTGGCGTCGTGGTGGGAGAGGCGGTCAAGTCCGGCGCGGCCAACCTGATCTTCCTGATGGCGTTCATCAGCCTGCAGTTGGGCATTTTCAATCTGCTGCCCATACCCGCCCTGGACGGCGGGCATATATTCATGCTCGGGCTGGAGAAGCTGAAAGGCCGTCCCTTGAGCCCGGCGGTGCGGGAGCGGGCCCAAATGATAGGCTTTTCCCTCTTGATCCTGCTGATTCTCATCGTTACCTACAACGATATCGTGCAACTCATAACCTGACACGGTGTTGGCGGAACGGCCGCGGATTCTACTTCCATGGGCGCGGTGGGGTGTCCCGGACCGCAAGCCCGCGAAGCCATGAAAGACAGGCTGGACAAGCTGATGGTGGCACGGGAGCTGGCGCCAAGCAGGGAAAAGGCGCAGGCCCTGATCATGGCCGGCAAGGTGCGGGTGGATCAGGTGCCGGTAAGCAAAGCGGGCAGCCGCATCCTGGTGGATGCGCGCATTGAGCTGACCGGAAAGGACCACCCCTACGTAAGCCGGGGTGGCGTAAAGCTGGAAGATGCACTCCGGCGGTTCGGGCTGGACCCCGCCGGCCTCACCGCTCTGGATATCGGCGCTTCGACCGGAGGCTTCACCCACTGTCTGCTGACCCGCGGCGCGGCGCGGGTGTTCGCGGTGGATGTGGGCTATGGGCAACTGGCCTGGGAACTGCGCGAGGACGAACGGGTAACCGTGCTGGAACGCACCAATATCCGCAACCTGCCCTCCGATGCCCTGGGCGCGCCGGTGCAGCTGGTGGTCGTGGACGTATCGTTCATCTCCTTGGGAAAGGTGTTGGCGGAAGCCCTGCGCTTCCTGGCGCCGGGCGGCAGAATATTGGCGCTGCTGAAACCGCAGTTTGAGGCCGGCCGAGAGCAGGTGCGCAGGGGAGGGCGCGTCACCGATCCCGCCGTGCACGAGCAGGTGCTGGACAAGGTGACCAAGGCGGGCGAAGCCCTGGGGCTAAGGTTGCTGGGCAGTATGCCCTCGGCCCTGGCCGGGAAAAAGAGCGGCAATCGCGAGTTCTTCGTGTTATGGCAAAACGGCCGGGACGCCTGATATCCCCGGCAACACATAAAATTCACCCAATTTTTCCTTCGTGTTCATGACAAGCCCCTCCGGCGCTCCCGAGTATTCCCGATTCTCCAGGCTGAAGGTGAAGCCCTTCCAGGCCCTGCGCAGGGAATTGCAATACCGGGTGGTGTGGCTTTTCCAAATTCTGGCCGGGATTTTGTCCGTGAGCGCATCCCAGCGCATGGGGCGCTGGACGGGCCGCTTGCTTTATCCCCTGGTGTGGCGGGAGCGGGAAATCTGCGATTACCAGTTGCAACTGGCCTTCCCCGATCTGGACCAGGCCGGGCGCAGGCGGCTCGCCCTGGCCAGCTTCGAAAATTTGGGCATGACCCTCTGGGAAAACCTGGCCACGCCCCGCATCCGCAAGCAACTGGAGGGCTGGCTGCATGTGGAAAACGAACAGGCGTTGCGCGAGGCCCATGCCGAAGGCAAGGGAGTGATACTAATTACGGGCCATATAGGCAACTGGGAGCTGGTCTGCCGTGCGGCCGATCTGTTGCGCCTGCCCCTGCACGTGGTGGTGCGCGGCATCGTCAACACACGGCTCAACGATTTTGTCGTGCGCAACCGCCTCTCCGAATTTGTGCAGGTAGTGGAGCGCGGCACGGCGCAGACCGCCCGCCAACTGCTGAAATGTCTCAAGCAGGGGGATGTGCTGGTGGTGGCGATCGATCATGACGTGGACGTGTCCAGCGTGTTCGTGGACTTCTTTGGCATCCCGGCCAACACCCCGCGAGTGGCGGCCAGCCTGGCCTTGCGCAATGGAGTGCCTGTAGTGGCCGGGTTCGACAGGCGCCGCACGGACGGCTCCCATCAGTTTAGTTTCAAGCGGCTTCCTCCACCCAAGAACGCCGGTAACGACGCCGAGGGTGTGCGGCGCTACACCCAGTTCATGATCGACGCCATAGAAGCCCATATCAGGGCCTGTCCGGAGCAGTGGACCTGGAACCACAGGCGCTGGAAAAGACGGCCCGGGGAGGGGAAACCCGCACAGGAGGCGGCCCGCTAGAAATGCAGGTAAAGCAGGGACTCCACCTTTTTCACGAATGCCACGATCACGTCATTTTCGATCTCGTCCCGCACCGCCGCGGACTCGATCACCGAAGAATCGAAATTGAGCGTGGCCGAAGCCCGGATCACGGCATTTGCGATGACCGGTATTTTTTGCCGTGGCCGGCGCAAATTGACGACGCCTACCAAATCTATCCGCAAGGAGGAAATGTCCGTGTTGGACACGCTGAGGGCGCGCACGAAATCCGCCCGATTCAGGTCCACCTCCAGGATCAACTGGCTGCGCTCCGGGGAGATAAGCGCAAAAGCCGGATTGGCCAGCAGCTTGCGCCGCAGCTCGTGGCGCAGGCGCACGTCGAGTTCCCCGGTATAGGTGAGATTCTTGATGCTGCCAATGCCCAGGCTGGTGGCCTGTTCCGGAAGCCCGCGTTGCTCCATCCGGTAGCCGCAGCCGGTCATTCCCAGCAGAATCGCCAGCAGTCCCAGTTGAGCCACCAGGAACGGCCAGGCGCGGGGGAAAGGTCTATGGATATGTGATATCAATGACATTTGTTGTGGCAGCGCTTCGTGACGGCCATGGGCGCCGGCAGGAGTGATCGAATGACTTTCAATTACCGGGCAGCAGGCAATGGCCAACTCCTACCGGATGATCCTGTTCGACTTCTTTAACACACTTGTGCTGCAGGATTCATCCCGCCAGCCCACCCTGGAAATAGAAGGACGGAATGTGATATCCACTGCCGGGCTTTTGCAGCAGCGGCTGGCGGCGCGATATCCGAATATTGACGCGATGCAGGTGCAGCGGGCCATGGAGGCGGCGCGCAGGATTATCGCAAAGCAGCGGGGCTCCGAACTGAAGGAATTGCCCGCCCTGCGGCGCTTCAAGGAAATCGCCACCATTCTGGGCTGCGACCTGGAAAAAGAGGAAACGCCACGCGAGTTGCTGGAGACCCACATGGCGGCGGTGACTGGTAGTTTCCACTTTCCCGAGGCGCACCGGGATTTGCTGGAGCGCCTGCACGGCGCCTACAGACTGGGCATATTCTCGAATTTCGATCATGCGCCGGCCTTGCTGGGCGTGTTGCGCGACAATGGCATTGCCCATTATTTCGAGCCGGTCGTAATTTCGGAGAGCATTGGATTCCGCAAGCCCGGCCGCTCCGCCTTCCGCCACGCCCTGGCCCAGGCGGGGCTGCCCGTGCGGGAAATCCTATTCGTTGGCGATTCGCTCAAGGATGATGTAAGAGGCGCCTTGCAGGTCGATCTGGATGTAGCCTGGATCAACGGCAATGGGGAGCAGACGCCGGAGGATGGGCGTCCCACCTACGAGTTGCCGAATCTTGTGGCCTTGCGGCAACTGCTCGATCTGGCGTGATCTGGCGCCCGTGAAAAGAAGGGAGTGAGAACCTAAGATGTCGATGATCGTCAGCGGCGGAATACGCATATTCTTCAAACTGGAGGGGGAGCGGGGACCGTTCTTGTTCTTGCACCACGGGCTGTTCGGCTCGCACCGGGACTGGTACGAGTGGGGATTCGTCAAAGGGTTGGCGAGGGAATTCCGCCTGGTGATTCCCGATGCAAGAGGCCATGGCCGCAGCGACAAGCCACTGTCCCCCGCAGGCTACAGCCTGTCCGCGTTCGCTTCGGACATCATTGAGTTGCTCAACGCACTGGAAATTCGCAACGTGCATTTTTTGGGATACTCGTTGGGGGCCCTTGCCGGATTCGAGTTGCTTACCAGGTATCCGGGCCGGGTGCGCGGCGCGGCGCTGGGTGGGGAAGCGCCACTCGTAACCAAGGAGGGAGCCGAGTTCTGGGCTGACCTTGCCACAAAACTTCAGGACGGCTCCCTGGGCGATGCCGTACACTCCCTGAACGAGCGGAATGTGCTGGCATGCAGCGGCACGGACTTTTCCGAGGACCCCATCAACGAGGCGGCTCCCGTGCTGCTGCAGGCGATGCAGCAATGGGACTTGCACGAGCAGAACAATATCCGGGTGCGGCCGCCGTTGACCCTATTCAGCGGTGCGGACGACAGCGCCGCCCAGCGCATCGAGAACGCGCGGCGCCGTATTTCGCACGCCCGGCTGATTTCGATCCCCGGCACCACCACCGCCGAAGCCGTGCGGGAGGGAGGGCAACTGCTGAAAGAGTTGTTGAACGTGTTCCGGTCTCCACAGCGGGGAGAGCGGCGGGAGGCTGCCGGCTCCGGGCAGGGCAAGGCGGATCAAGAGATGAATGAGATCACCGCAGCGGCAGAGGAAGAGGGGCAGGAGCAAGTGGATCAATCCCCTGATACCGGCGCCGCGGAAAGTGGAGAGGAGCATCGGGAGGAAGCCGAACATTCAGACGGGGAAGAGGAAGATAAGCAAACCATGGCGGAGGCACAAAGCGCGGCGCGGGAAGAACAACCATTGCCAGGCAATGAAAATGGCGCGTCTGACTTCGATCCGCCGGACGCAGAGCCCGGCACAAGCGCTGAAGCGGCATCGGACGGGGAAGCCACAGATGCGGACCTTGCTGGAGACCGTGTATCGGCGCAGTCCGTCCAGAATGACAATGAGCATGAGGACGGAGAATCTTCCGAATTGGATCCCGATTTAGAGCAGGAAAATAGAGAGGCAGAATCCCGGAACGAGGAGTGAGGGGAAGAGCGATAGGGAATGAAATAGGAATTTCCCGGCGCGCAGGTTACACGCCGACAAGGTGTTTGATACGGTCTTCCGGCGGAACGATAGTAGAAATGCGGCAGCCGAACTTCTCGTTCACCACCACCACCTCGCCCTTGGCAACCAGTTTGCCATTGATGAGCAGGTCCAGTTCATCTCCCACCAGCCGGTGCAGTTCCACCACCGAACCCTGGCCCAGGGTCAGCAGATCGCTGATCAGCATTTTGGCGCGTCCCACCTCGAAGGTCAGGTGCAGCTTGATATCCAGCAGAAATTCAATATTGACCGGGTCTTCGTCGTAGCCAACGAGCCCCGAGGGCCGTGCATCGGCGGCGGGCGCTTTCGCATCGCCCAGGGCCGCGGTCAGTGAACCCTGATCGCCGCCCCCCGTTTCCGCATCGTCCAGATCGAAAGCGTCCAGCGCGCCCTGCAAATCGTCCATCTCGCCTTCATCGCCGCCACTTTCAGCGGCCTCGGCGCTTTCCTCGCCTCCGGCGTCGTCCAACGCGGCCTGCAGGTCATCGTCCAACTGCACGTCTTCGCCCCCGGCGTCCTCGGCGCTTTCTTCGCCTCCGGCGTCGTCCAGCGCGGCCTGCAGGTCATCGTCCAACTGCACGTCTTCGCCCCCGGCGTCCTCTGCGCTTTCTTCACCTCCGGCGTCGTCCAGCGCGGCCTGCAGGTCATCGTCCAACTGCACGTCTTCGGTACCGCCCTCTGTCGCGTCCTCGGCATCCGCGGGCGCGTTGGGGGTATCTTCAAGGTCGGATTCGCTCATGGCGTCCCGTGATTCGTTGCGCTTTTGCCCGGCCTAACCGCCTATTAGAGACGGCAAACAGGGCCTTGCATGGTTGTTATGCAAGGGTAGCGCCTAGATGAAGATTTCTCAATTGTATCGCCCCTCTTGCTCGTTCCGCAAGGAAAGGGCGGCGAACTTGGTGTATTTGGGGATAAAGGCTAGGCGGATGCCCTTTTTGCTGGTGGTGATGGGGCCGTTGCGGTGCTTGGCGATGTGGATTTCTGCGATGCCCTGGTCTTCCGTTTCCGGGTTGTACACCTCGTCCCGGTACAGGAACATTACCAGGTCCGCGTCCTGTTCGATGGCGCCTGATTCGCGCAAATCCGACAGGCGGGGGCGGCGGTCCGTACGGCCTTCCACTTCCCGGTTGAGCTGGGCGCAGGCCAGCACCGGAACTTTGAACTCCTTGGCAATGGCTTTCAGACCGCGGGAAATATCCGCGATTTCCTGCTCCCTGTTGTCCTTGCGGCGGGTGGAGCGCATCAGCTGCAAATAGTCAACGACGATCAAGCCCAGCCCGTGCTCGGCCTGGATACGGCGGGCGACGGTTTTGATGCCCATCGGGTTCAACTCGGGCGACTCGTCGATGAACAGCTTGACGTTGGAGAGCGTCCCGGCGGCCTTGGCCAGCTTGTCCCACTCAAAATCGTCCAGTTTGCCCAGCCGCACCTGCTGGCTGTCCACGCTGGCCTCCGAGCACAACAGGCGCAGCGCCAGTTGTTCCTTGGACATTTCCAGGCTGAATACCACCGCGGGCAGCTTGCTGTAAGTGGCGGCGTACTTGGCGATATTGACCGCCAGGGAGGTTTTGCCCATGGAGGGACGGGCAGCCACTATGATCAGGTCGGAGGGCTGAAAGCCGTTGGTATATTTGTCCAGTTCCGCAAAGCCGGAGGGCAGGCCGGTCAGGTCATCGCCCCGGTCCTGGGCGGCCTCCAGGGCTTCAAAATTGGCGGCGAGCAAATCCTTCAGTTGCGCGTAGCTGCGCACCTGGGCGTCATTGGCCAGCTCGATGATGATGTCCTGGGCCTGATCCAACAGTTCACCCACGTCGCCGGGAGTGTCGCGGCCCTTGTTGGCGATGTCCGTGGCCGCGCTGATCAACGAGCGCAACTGATGTTTCTGGCGGACGATTTCCGCGTACACCGCCACATTGGAAGCGACCGGCGTGAGGTCGACCAGCTCCGCGATATAGATCAACCCGCCCACCTGATCCAGCAGGTTCCT
>JAPUIH010000203.1 GCA_027297205.1 SAR324 cluster bacterium
GAGATAATGCCCTGAAACGGCCATGTGTCGCGTTCCACGCACCGTGGGCCGGAAAGGCCAGCTCCCCTCGGCTTCCTCGGGGTGAGGTCCGTGGATGGTATTTGCATCGGCCATCGTTGACTCTCCTAACCCGGGTGGCAACCGGCGCCGACCGCCTTTCAGTTTGCCATACCCAATTGTCCGCCCCTTGCCGCCTTTTTTGTCTTTCCGAGGCCCCGGGCAGGATTAAGCGTCGCGCAGGAACACTGTCTCCCCGCCAATGATCGTCCGTTCCACGGGGATATTGCGGATCTCCCACGTATCCACGGCCAGTGGATCGTCACCGAGCACCACCAGATCGGCCAGTTTGCCCGGTTCGATGGAGCCCTTGATGTCCTCCTCGAAGGTCGCGTATGCGCCGTTGAGCGTGTACATGCACAGCGCCTCTTCCGGGCTAATCCTCTCCTCCGGTCCGTTATCGATACCAGAGCGGGTTTTGCGGGTAGTTGCGCAGGCCATTCCCCACAGTGGATTGGAGGGCCAGACGGGGTCGTTCGGTGTGCAGACCGGGCAATCGGAATGGGCGCAGGGCCGGAGACCGAGTTTCAAGGCGGTCTTGACCGGAGTCATCCGCGCGGCACGCTCCGCTCCGATGAAGTTGTTGATGTGCTGATCGCCCCAAAACCAGGGATGGAAGACATAGAAATTTGGGATAATGCCCAACTCCTTCATGCGCTTGAGATCGTCCAGGGTCGGGCAGAGCGTGTGCTCAATGCGGTGACGCGGGTCGGGGCGGGGGTGTTTGCGCATGGCCTGTTCGATCGCGTCCACGGCGATCCGGATTCCGCAGTCGCCCTGGGCGTGCATGGCGACCTGATAACCGAGCGCATGCACCTCCTCCACCAGGGCATTGAGCTCATCCACCGAGTACTGCAACCCCTCCATCCCTCGGGTATCCCGGGTCACGTAGGGCTCGTCGAACGCGCAGGTAAAGGCCTGAATGGAGCCGTCCACGAATATCTTCACGGCGCCCAGGCGCAGGCGGTTGTTGCCAAATCCCGTCCGGAGGCCTAAATCCATTTCCCGGTAGAAGGCTTCCCGGATCATCAAGTAGGTGCGCACCTTGAGCCGCCCCTCGGCGACAGCTTCCTGGTAGGCGCGGTAGGCCTCCGGCCGATTGGGAAAGGCCCCGGCGTCTCCCTGGGAGGTAATCCCGAGCTGCAAATAAAGATCGTTGGCCAGCCCCAGCCCTTCCTTAAAGTCTTCCAGCTCGGGGATGGGCAACACTTCGCGGATACTGCTGACGTCCCGCAACACGCCGGTGGGCTCTCCGGTTTCCGCGTCACGTTCGATCACGCCGCCTTCTGGATCGGGCGTGTCACGATTTATGCCTGCGCGCTCCAGCGCCATGCTATTGGCCACACAGGCATGGAATCCGCGCAGGTAGATTACTACGGGGTGATGCATTGCCCCCTCGTCCAGTTCGTACCGCGTCGGCCACCTCTTTTCCTCCAGCCCGTTCGGGTCGAGGTTGACGCCCCCAATCCACTCTCCTTCAGAGGTGCCATCGGCTTCTGTGCGAATGGCGCGTTGCAGATCGCGGATGGAAGGGTAAAGTTCGGCGGCGGCGTTGATGCGCTTGGGGCTGAAGAGAAAGTTGCCCATGCTCACCATGTGCGTGTGCGAGTCGATGAACCCGGGGACGACGGATTTTCCGTGCAAAGCGAGCACTTCGGTGTCATCGCCAATCAGCGGGGCGATCTCAGCCGCGCTTCCCGTGGCGAGAATAATGTCTCCTCGGATGGCAATCGCCTCCGCCCGGGGCGCCGCGTCACAGATGGTGATAACATTGGTATCGGTGAGCACAAGGTCTGCGCAGAGGCTCTGCACGGTGGTAGCCCTCCTCAGGCAAAAATGGGTTCAGCGCATCTTCGCGCCCGGCCAGCGCCTGTGAATGCCGTCCCTTGCAGCGCCGCCGGCTAGCCGCGCTGCAAGGAGTCAGGCCGGTCTTTCCGGATCGAACAGCCAGCAGGCCAATTCATGGTTCTGCGCCACTTCCACCATGCGCGGGTTGATCTCCTTGCAAACGTTCATGCGCTCTGGACAGCGGGAATAGAAGCGGCAGCCCGGCGGAGGATCAATGGGACTGGAGATTTCTCCCACGAGTGAGAACGGGGGCTTTTTCTGCTCCGCCACCGGGTCTGGCTGCAGAATTGCGGAGATCAGGCTTTTGGTATAGGGGTGCTGGGCCGCCTTGAACAGCTTCTTGGCTGGGGCGATTTCCGCGATTTTTCCCATGTACACCACAGCGATGCGGTCGCTGATGAATTCGACGACGCTTAGGTCGTGGCTGATGAAGAGCGTCGTCAGGTTGAACTCCTCCTGCAATTCCTTGAACAGGTTCAGCACTTGGGATTGGATGGAAATGTCGAGCGCCGAAACCGGCTCGTCGGCGACTATGAATTCCGGATCAACCGAGAGGGCGCGGGCGATGCCCACGCGCTGCAACTGCCCGCCCGAGAACTCGTGGGGATAGCGGTTGATCGCGGTATCGTCCAACCCTACCCGCCCAAGCAGATAGAGCGCACGCTGCCACTCATTTCCCTTATAGAGACCTTGCACCTTCATCGGAAAGGTGAGGATGCCGCCGATTGTCATGCGCGGGTTAAGTGACGAGTAGGGGTCTTGAAAGACGATTTGCATCTTGTGCCGCATTTGCCGCATATCCTGCTTGGACAGCCTGAAGATGTCCACGCCGTTGAAGTGCACGGCGCCGCCGGTGGGGGGCAGCAGATTGAGCAGAAGTCTTCCTATGGTGGTCTTGCCACACCCAGATTCGCCGACCAGCCCCAACACCTCCCCCTTGGCGATCCGAAAACTGACTTCATCCACCGCTTTGAGCACCCTGCCCTTGTCGGTGAAGAATTTTGTCAGACCTTGCACTTCAACGAGCGATTCCACAGTTGCTATTTACCTTTTCTGGCCCGGCCGGCCTTTTTGGATTTAGCGGTAAATGGGAAAAAGCAGCGCACCTCGTGGCCAGGCCCCATGGTCTCGGCCGGGGGAGCCTCTTCCAGGCAGCGCGCCGCCACAGACTTGCAACGGGGTGCGTAGGAGCAGCCCGGCGGCAGGTTGTTCAGCCGAGGCGGCTGCCCTTCGATGGAGTCCAGCCGGCTGGCTTTGGCACCCAGCCGCGGCAGCGAGCGCAGCAGGTCACGGGTGTAGGGATGGGCCGGATGATCGAACAGGCTGAACACGTCCGTGTATTCCACCACGCGCCCCGCGTACATTACGGCCACTCGCTGGCACATATTGGCGATCACCCCCATATCATGGGTGATGAGGATCACTGCTGTATCCCGGGACCGGCAGATTTCCTTCACCAGCTTGAGCACTTGGGCCTGCACAGTGACATCCAAGGCAGTTGTGGGCTCATCGGCGATCAGGAGCGCGGGCTGGCAAGCCAGGGCCATGGCGATCATCGCCCGTTGGCGCATGCCGCCACTCATTTCATGGGGGTAGTTTCGCAAGCGTTCGGCGGGGGAGGGAATTTCGGTGGCGCGCAACGCCTTGACCGATTCCGCCAGCGCCTGGGGGCGCTTCATGCGCAGGTGGTAGCGGAAAACCTCCGCCAATTGGTAACCGACCCGCAACACCGGGTTGAGGCTCGCCAGGGGATCCTGGAATATCATGGAAATCTGTTCGCCCCGAATCTGCCGGATTTCCTTGTTGCTGAGCTTAAGAAGATCCTGCCCGAGAAAATCGACGGTGCCATCTACGATGCGGCCCGGCGGCGTTGCGATAAGGCGCAGAATGGAGAGGGCGGTTACGCTCTTGCCACAACCGGACTCGCCGACGATGCCCAGGGTTTCCCCTTTGTGGACTTCGAATTCCACCCCATCCACGGCCTTGACCACCCCTTCCCCCGTGAAGAAGTGGGTTTTCAGGTTTCGCACTTTGAGAATGGGTTGTTGAAGTTGCATCTGAGCCATCTAGCCTCATTCGTACCGGTAGTGCGGCGCCAAGAATGAAAACGGACGCGGCGAGGAGCCCCAGCAAGAATATGTCCGAAGATCATGGAGTTGAGTCGCCCCTATGATTGGCAAATAGCCATCTTGATTGCAAATTGAGAAATCCTCCATCCCACTCCAGCAATGATGCTCCCATCCACACCAGGGAGCACAAGATGAAAAGTAAACAATGTCATAATGGCCGAACCGCGTATACGCGCACCAATCCGCTGCGCGGACTTGGCAGGAAATGGGCTCTGCCCAATTCCGTAGCCGCAAGGCCAAGCCAGGAGCGGATATCCGCTTCTTGACTGCTTTCAATTTCGACTGTTCCGGCGGGCTTTTCTTTGCTAAGAGAGAGCATATATTGCCAAAGCTATGCTTCGTTGTCCTAAGAGCAACGTCTGAGAGTAGTGGGATTCGTTCTAACGCCCTGTGGGGAGGTACGATGTCTGTTCTCAGCGCCGACTTGGTCATCACCGGGGGGCAGGTCATTACCGTGGATCCCGGCGACACAATCGCCGAGGCCGCCGCCGTGGTACGAGGCCGCATCGTGGCGGTTGGAAGTGCGGAAGAGATCGCGCAACTGATTGGGCCCAACACAGAAGTTGTTCGACTGAACGGGGAGACGGTCCTTCCCGGCTTCATCGAGCCCCACACCCACTTCATGGAGTACGGTGTGCGGCTGGGAATGGTGGACGCCAAGTCGCCACCAAACGAGAACATCGCTCAACTGCTCGACCGGCTCGAGAGGAAAGCGGCCGAAACGCCGCCCGGGGAATGGATCCTCGGATACGGGATTGAGGAAGGGGGGTTGGCCGAAAACCGGTTCCCGACCCGTGATGAGCTGGACCGGGCCGTCCCCAACAACCCACTGTCCATCAAGCATCGCTCGGGCCACAGCTGCGTGGTCAATAGCCGAGCCCTGGAGGCGTCCGGCATTGACGAGCACACGCCTCAGCCAGAAGGCGGTCACATAGATGTGGACCCGGCGACCGGCAGGCTGACGGGGGTATTGCGGGAGAAGGCGGCCTTCAAGCCAGTAGATGCCCTGGTTCCGCTGCCCGGCAAGGAGGAGTTGAAGCAGGGTGTGGCGGAGGCCGGGCGGCTATACGCAACCGCAGGTATCACCTCCACCCATGATGCGGGCGCCCAAACCCGTCCGGATACCTACCGCGCCTACCAGGAGGCGATAGACGAGGGGCTGCTGAAAACCCGCGTGTACCTGATGATTCGCGACCGGCCCTATGACCACTACTACCTCAAGCGCGATCTGGGGTTGCGCACTGGCTTCGGGAATGAGCGGCTCCGGCTGGGGCCAGTTAAGACCTGCACGGACGGCTCCATCCAGGTTTTCACTTGCGCTTTCTACGATCCCTACATCACCCTCGACAACGAGACAACTCAGGCCAACCCGAGAGGGGTGCTGCAGCAATCGCCAAGCGAAACCAACGAACTGGTAATGGAAGCGCACAGCAAGGGATACCAAGTGGCCATCCATGCGCAGGGAGACTACGGAATTGATGTGGCCATTGACGCCATACAGCACGCCATGTGGAAGTACCCCCGCCCGGATCCACGCCACCGGATCGAGCATTGCCAATGTGTGACCAGAGAAGGGTTGAAGCGGATGAAGAGGCTGGGAATCATCGCCTCTTTCTACCCTCACCACACATGGTACTGGGCCGACCGCCACGTCAACGTGTTCATCGGGAAGAAACGGGCGAGCCGGCAAAATCCCATGAAATCGGCCATAAAGGCTGGTGTGGTGACCATAGCGCATTCGGACGCACCGATCGCGGCCATCGGCGATCCGATCTTCGCAGCCGACCCCCTGTTTGGTATTTGGTGTGCTGTGAATCGCATAACACGCGCCGGACTGCTGCTCGGACCTCAGGAGCGGATTACGCCCATGGAGGGCATCCGCGCATACACCATCAACTGCGCGTATGCCTCGTTCGAGGAAAACCTGAAGGGTTCGATTGAGCCGGGCAAGCTCGCGGACTTCGTCGTGCTGGAGGAGAATCCCTGCGAAGTGGACCCTTGGCACATCCGGGATATTCGAGTGCAGCGCACCATCATCGGCGGAGAGACAGTTTATCAGGCGGCGTAGCCCCGGAGCCGAAAGGCCGGGTGTGTTATTTGGAGCAACTGAAATGCCCTGGAAAGAAGGCTACACGATCAGCGACGAGGTAGGCCAGCAAGAGGTGCAATGGCCGGAGGGCCGCCAGTGCGCCGTGACTATCGTGGTGGATTGCAGCGTGGTTGCAGGTGTGGAAGGCATTACCGAAGAGGATATGGCAAAGCACGAGGCCCAATTTGGTGCGGGCCCGGGAATGCAACGGGTGTTCGGACTGCTGGATGCCTATGAGTTCAAGGCAACTTTCGCCATGCCGGCCGTCATTGCCGAGACGTTTCCTGAGGCCACCAATGAAATCGTTCAGAGGGGCCACGAGGTTGCCGCCCACGGCTTGCGGCACGAGGAAGTCACGAATTTGGATCGGAAAGAGGAACTGGCCCGCATCCGCCGCGCGGGTGAAATCCTCGCCGACGTCACAGGGCAGAAGCCGGTGGGTTGGTACTCGCTGCCGCGCCAGGGTGACCGCTATCCCGGCGGGCAGATTAGCCCGCACACCGTGGATCTGCTGATCGAAGAGGGGTACGCGTATCTCGGCAACAGCATGGCGGACGATATTCCGCACTACTGGGTAACCGATTTTGCCTCTCGCAGAATTCTGCTTGCTATGCCATATTACTACCACTTCGATGATTTATTTTTCTTGATGTTTCCCGCGCCCGGTGGGGGCACGGGGTTGGAGAACCCTGAGACCCTCTTCAACAACTGGGTGCAGGAGTTCGACGCGGTGTACCGGCTTGGGCGGCAATTTTCCGTGGTGGTGCATCCCTATTTGATCGGGTGGGGCCACCGAGCGGATGTGCTCGAAGAGACATTCCGTCACGTGCGCGGGTTTCCGGAGGTTTGGAACCCAACGGCCGCGGAATGTGCCCGGTACTGGGAGGAGCAATACCCGGCGGCCGCGACCCTGAAGTTGGAGGATAGTATCTGGAGGGACTATCCCGGCAGCATGAGTTGAAGCCGGTGCCGGGAACTGTAGGCTATATTGGAATTGGAAATTGCAGAGTAGGCGTTCTCATTGGATCCATATCCCGAATTCGATGGGGATTTTCAATTCATCGGGCCACCCGGTATTCCGGGTCGGTGCCATCGGGTGTGTAACTGAATAATCAAGGAGGGTCTATGCGTGCTATAAACCCGAAACGCGGAACAACGCAATGCAAATTGGTCGGTATGGCGCTGGCAGTGGGCCTGTTGGTGGCCCTAGGGATTCCGGGCGGCGTGTCGCATGCGGCAAAGATGGGGGGCGAGATTACGGTGGGCATCGATACCGACGCAAAAGGTTGGGATCCACACAAGGCGACGGCCTTCACGTCTTTCTCATTCTTCGAGCATGTCTACGAATGCCCCATTCGCTATAACTCAAAGGGGGCTATCATTCCATCCCTCGCAACGTCCTGGGAAACGCCCGACGACAGAACGATCATTTTTAATGTCCGCAAAGGGGTCAAGTTTCACAACGGGCGGCTAATGACCGGCGAGGACTTCAAGTACAGTTACATGCGCTTGAAGGATCCCAAGCAAAGCCAGTATCCGTCCGAATGGATCGCGCTGGAATCGGTGGACGTGCTGAGCAAGTATAAGGTGCGATTCAACCTGAACCGACCCGA
The DNA here is from genome assembly GCA_027297205.1 of SAR324 cluster bacterium. Taxonomy (GTDB): domain Bacteria; phylum SAR324; class SAR324; order SAR324; family JACQKK01; genus JAPUIH01. The sequence goes on from JAPUIH010000203.1 coordinate 7,737, forward strand.
CCCGATTATGCTGCGGAACATGGCCCAGTGCCGGTTTGCGGCCATCGTTCCCAGAGAAGTGGTGGAGGAACACGGCGACTTGACGGCGGTGCAAGTCGGAACCGGGCCCTGGACAGTCAAACAGTACATACCAGGGGACTACACGATTTTCGAGCGGTTCGAGGACTATTGGGACAAACCCTATCCGCGCTTGGACCGGATGAAGTTTCAGGTAATCAAGGACGAGATTTCCCGGCTTGCCGCCGTGCGCAAGGGCGTGATGGAGGTGACCTGGGTGAAAGAGGCGCACATGGCGGCCGGCGCCCGGAAGACCAAGGGCCTGAAGGTCTATACCCCGCCGCCCGCGCGTCAGGGGCGCATTTTCTTCAATACGAAGAAGCCCCCGTTCGACAATAAGAAGCTGCGCCAAGCCGTGGCGGCGGCAATTGACTGGGATGCCTTGGTGGCCAACATCCTGTTCGGCTTTGGGACCAAGTCCGCATCCGTGCCGCCTGCGGCGGCGCCCTACGCCCTGCCCCAGGACGAGGTGGAAAAGATGCGCTTCAAGAACCGGAATCTCTCCCTGAGCAAGCGATTGCTGAAGGAGGCCGGCCACCCGAACGGGTTCTCTTTCACGTTGCTCACTTCC
>JAPUIH010000204.1 GCA_027297205.1 SAR324 cluster bacterium
CCCGAAATTTCTTTCATGGGATTTAATAGTTAGCCGTCCATCAGATACTGCTTGACCGCCTGCTCGTTCCACTCGATGCCGCTGCCCGGCCGGCCGGGGATGATGACGCGGTTCGCGGGCCGGTCGAAAATGCGAAACGAATTAAATCGTGCGCTCCCTTCTTTCCCCTTTGGGAATTTGCTAGATTGTGCTGACGGAGGATGCCTGCCGGCATGGATGCCCGCACACAGCTAGCGTAAAAGGATGACGCAATGAGCCGCCCCTTCACCCATCTCCATCTGCACACCCAATACTCCCTGCTCGACGGTGCGATCCGCATTGCCGATCTGCCCGCGGCCTTGCAAAGCAAGGGCTACGAGGGCTGCGCGGTGACGGATCATGGCAACCTGTTCGGAGCGGTGGAGTTTCACCACAAGCTGAAGGCGGCGGGGCTGAAGCCCATCATCGGGGTGGAAGCCTACATCGCCAAGGGCTCGCGCAATGATCGCCAGTACGACCGGCCCGGCCCGAACGCGTCGCACCTGGTGCTGCTCTGTCAGAACCGGGAAGGTTACCGGAACCTGATTAAACTGATCAGCCGCTCTTATGCGGAGGGCAAGTACTACGGCGTGCCGCGCATGGATCAGGAACTGCTGGAGCAGTACAACGGAGGCCTGATCGCCCTGTCGGCCTGCTTGGGCGGCGTGCTCAACAAGCATTTGCTGGCGGGCCAGCAGGACGAGGCGCGGGAGTTGGCGCGCTGGTACGGGCAGGTCTTCGAGGGCCGCTTCTACGTAGAGATTCAGGATCACGGGCTGGCACTGGAGCGGGAGGTGAACGGGAAGCTGGTGGCCATCGCGGAGGAGTTGGGGCTGCCCCTGGTGGGCACCAACGACTGCCACTATCTCACGCCGGACGAGGCCTATTCTCATTACCTGCTGCAACTGATGGGCTGGCAAAAAAAGGTCAGCGATCCCAAGGTGGAGCCCTTCACGGACAAGCAGCTTTACCTGAAATCCCCCGAAGAGATGGAAAACGCCCTGGCGTCCTACGCGCCGGAAGTGTTTGAGAATGCGGCGCGCATCGCGGAGCAGTGCGACTTGAACCTGGAAGGCGGCAAGGTCTACCTGCCCAAGTACGAGGTGCCGCCCTCCTTCAGCGAAGAGCAATATTTCCGCAAGATGGCCCAGGACGGGCTGGAACGCCGCCTGGCGCGCCAGGAAGAGCTGGCGCAAATACCCGCACCCGAACGGGAAGACTACCGCAAGCCTTACCTGGAGCGGCTGCAGTTCGAGTTGGGCGTGATCACCGGCATGAAGTATGCGGGCTACTTCCTGATCGTGGCCGACTTTATCAACTGGGCCAAGGACAACGGCGTGCGCGTGGGGCCGGGAAGGGGCTCCGGCGCGGGATCGCTGGTGGCCTATGCCCTGCGCATCACCGATCTGGACCCCTTGCGCCACGGACTGCTCTTCGAGCGCTTCCTCAACCCGGAGCGGGTGAGCATGCCCGATTTCGATATCGACTTCGACGTGGCGGGCCGGGAGCGGGTGATCGAATACGTGCGGGAAAAATACGGCGCCGAAAAGGTCTGCCAGATTTCCACCTTCGGTTCCCTGGGTGCCAAGGCGGCCCTGCGCGGCGTGGCCCGGGTGCTGGACTTTCCCTACAGCCAAGCGGACAAGATCGCCAAGTTGATTCCTAACGTGCTCAACATCACCCTGGAGGAAGCCATCGCCATGGAGCCGGAACTGGCGCGGCTGGAAAGGGAAGGGGATGAGCAGGAGCGGAAACTGATCGCCAACGGCAGGGCGCTGGAAGGGCTGAACAGCAACCTATCCACCCACGCCGCGGGGGTGATTATCATGGACCAGGACATCACCGAGGTGATGCCCGTGTGCACCTCCTCCAAGAGCGACGGCCTGCAGTCCATGTATTCCATGAAGTGGGCCGAAGACCAGGGCGCGGTCAAGTTCGATTTCCTGGGCCTGCTCAACCTGACCATCATCGGAAACGCCCTGGAACTGATCAACCGTGATCGTCCGGACGGCCCCCTGGACATCGACGCCATCCCCCTGGATGACGCGCAAACTTTCGGCCTGCTGGTGCGGGCGGACACCACGGGCGTGTTCCAGTTGGAATCCGGCGGCATGCGCCGTCTGCTGTCTGAGATGAAGCCTTCCGCCTTCGAGGACGTGGTGGCTATCCTGGCCCTCTACCGGCCCGGTCCCCTGGAAGCCGGCATGGACAAGGCCTATGCGCGCCGCAAGAACGGCAGGGAGCCCGTCACCTATCCGCATCCCCTCCTGGAGCCGGTGCTCAGGGAGACCTACGGCATCATGGTCTATCAGGAGCAGGTGATCGAGGCGGCGCGGGTGCTGGCCGGGTTCACCCTGGGTGAGGCGGATCTGCTGCGCCGCGCCATCGGCAAAAAGATCCCGGCGGAGATGGCCGAGCAGCGCGACAAGTTTATCCAGGGCTGCGCGGCCCACGGGATCAGCGGCGGCAAGGCGGAGGAAATATTCACCCTGATCGACCATTTCGCCGGATACGGTTTCAATAAATCCCATTCGGCCGCCTATGGCCTGATCGCCTACCAGACCGCTTACCTGAAAGCCCACTATCCGGTGCAGTTCATGGCCGCGCTGCTGAGCAGCGACATGGACAATACGGACAAGGTGGTCAACTTCATCGCCGAATGCCGGGAGATGGGCGTGGAGGTGCTGCCCCCGGACATCAACCGTGGCGGGCTGGGCTTCACCATCGATGGTTCCGCGGTGCGCTTTGGCTTGAGCGCGGTCAAGAACGTGGGTGAAAACGCGGTGGGCTGCATCATCGAGGCGCGCGATGCGCAGCCGGAGGGCCGCTTCGCTGATTTGGCGGCCTTCGCCAAATCCGTGGATTTGCACCGGGTCAACAAGCGTGTGCTGGAGGCGCTCATCAAGGGCGGCGCCTTCGATTCCCTGCAGCACGACCGGGCGCGCATGATGGCCGGGCTGGAGCAGCTCATGGTAATGGGGCTCAGCCACCAGAACGAGCAGGCTCAGGGTCAGGAGACGCTCTTCGACCTGCTGGGGGGCGAGGAGACGGCCAAGGTGGAGCTGCGGGTGGAACTGCCAGAGGCGCCGCCGCTCAATCCCTCCCAGCGCCTGAAGATGGAAAAGGAAGCGTTGGGCTTCTACGTCTCGGGCCATCCCCTGCACCGCTACCGCTCCGAAGTCTCCGCCCTGGCGGTCTCCACCAACGACCTGCGGGAACGGGAATACGCCGACGGGGAGGAGGTGGCCCTGGCGGGGGTGGTGGCGCACATGGCCGTGCGCATGAACCGCAAATCGGAAAAGTTCGCCATAGTCAAGCTGGAGGATCTGCGGGGTTCCGTGGAGGTGGTGGTGTGGGCGCGGGTGTTCGCCGAAGTGGCCGGTCTGCTGGCCCTGGATCAACCCCTGCTGATCCGTGGAAAGGTGCGCGCCAACGATGATGAGCTGAGCGTGGCCGCCGATCAGGTGCTCTCCCTGGAGCGCTACCGGGCCGAGGAGGCCGTGCGGGCCGACATTCTCTGCGATGACGCGCCCTTGGATGAGAAACGGCTGCGCATGCTGATGGGCCTGCTCGCCAAGTCTCCCGGAAATTGCGCGGTGCGGCTGCGTGTGCCCGCGGCCAATGGCTGCCAGGTCTGGATCGATACCGGCGTGCGCTTTTCCCCGGTGGATGGTGTGGTGGAAGAACTGGAGGCGCTGCTGGAGGAGACGGCTCTGCGCTTCGCCTACGCCCGTGGCATGGAGGGCATGCCCCGGCGCGCCACAGCGCCCCCGCCCCCCGGCACGACCTGGACGTCCGAGGCCCAGCACGCGGGGTAAGGAACGCCCGGTGGGTGGGCGCGGCCCCTTGAATATCCAAGAGAATCCAATCCCCAAAACTCGTCTTTGTGAAAGAATTCGCCCTTGATTGACTATGGCGATCTGCCGCTGCTGGGCGGGGCGGCCTTCCTGGCTGCCTTGGTCGGTTCCGTGGCCGGCTCGGGAGGCACGGCGGTGCTGATGCCCGTGCTGGTGCTGCAATTCGGGGTGCGTGACGCCATCCCCATCCTCACCATCGCCAATATGGTCTCCAACCTGAGCCGGGCCGGGTTCAACCGGCGGGAGATCGTGCTGCCGGTAGTGGGCTGGTTTTCCCTGGGGGCAATCCCGTTGGCCCTGGCGGGGGCGCTGCTGTTCACGGTCACGCCGCCTGAGGTGTTGCTGCGCATGCTGGGAGGGTTCCTGATCCTGATGGTGGCCTGGCGCAGGCTCAGCCCGCGCCCGCCGCGCATTGGCTCCGTGCGTTGGTTCGCGCCCCTGGGGGCGGGATTCGGTCTGCTGGGCGGCTTGCTGGAGGGGGTGGGGCCGCTGATGGCGCCCTTCTTTCTGGCTTATGGCCTGCTGCGCGGGGCCTACATCGGCACGGACGCCCTGGCCACATTGTTCGTGCAGTTTACCAAGCTGGCCGTATTCGGCGGGGCGGAAATTCTCACCCCGGCCTTGCTGACCGCGGGACTGACCCTGGCCCCCTTCATGATCGGCGGGGCCTGGGTGGGCAAGCTGGTGGTAAACCGTATCCCGGAGCGCGTATTTACCCTTATCATCGACCTGACCCTGCTCGTGGCCGGGGTTGGTTTTCTGGTGAAGGGGTAAGGGAGCGGAATGCTTGGAAGGGTTCGGGCCCGCCAACCGCCTCTTCCCACACCCCCGTTGACGCCCCCGCCGCGAAGCCCTAGAATTCCTTACTACCAGCGTCGTAAAAAATTTCAGCGCCCGCATGATTGCGGGCCGGCCCCCTAGCTCGTGTATGCTTTATGGCGAAATCGGAAACCAAACGTCTCAGCGTGGACATCGATGGGGTGGAACTGCAACTGGCCCACCCGGACGAGTTCACGCCCCACTGGGTGGGGCAGGAGGAATTGGTCAAGCAGTTGCGGGCGGCCTGGCTGGTGGTGGACGAGGCGGACTTGCCCCTCAACCCGCGCCTGGTGGGCAAGCCGGGGGTGGGCAAGACCTCCCTGGCTTACGCCACCGCGCGGGGCATGGGCAAGGAGGTCTACCTGTTCCAGGCCACCATGGACACCCGGCCCGAGGATCTGATTATTACGCCGGTAATCGCAGACGGGCAGCGCATCAAGTACGTGGCCTCGCCCCTGGTGACGGCCATGCTGCGCGGGGGGCTGTGCATCCTGGACGAGGGCAACCGCATGGGGGAAAAGTGCTGGGCCTCCCTGGCGCCCTTGCTGGACGCGCGGCGCTACGTGGAGTCCATCGTGGCGGGCATCAAGGTCAGGGCTCACCCGGACTTCCGCTTTTGCACCACCATGAACGACGACGCCTCCACCTTCGAGGTACCCGAATACATCCACTCGCGCTTGCAGCCGCAAATACTGGTGGATTTTCCCGAAGCGGACGAGGAATACCGCATTCTCAAGGACAACCTGCCCTTCTCCGACGAGCAGGTGCTGGGCTACGTGGTGGATTTCCTGCAGCGTGCCCATAGGGGGGACGAACGCTACACCGTGCGAGACGGCATAAACGTAGCGCGCTACGCTCTAAAACTGATCAAAGAAACCGGGGAAGACCCCCTGCGCGCCTACCGCATCTCCCTCACCATGACCCTGGGCGAGGAAGCAGTCACCTACGTGGAGTAGGTCCATGGCGGCCGGGATAACCGAGAGGAAGGGATCGAGCGCGTTCGCCAGCGCCCATCAGGCGGGAATAGCCCACTACACCCGCGCTTAGGATTGCGGTCAATTTGCGCTGGGTGCCCGTGGATGCCATGGCAGCCCTTCCCTCCGCAGTGCCATGAATCTGTGTGGAGATTACGCGTAGAGTGATATTTAATAATTAGAGAATTGCAGCGGAGAATCCATTCC
>JAPUIH010000205.1 GCA_027297205.1 SAR324 cluster bacterium
CGGGGAATTTCAGTTGCGCGCTCATGAGCCGTTCCTTTCGCTGCCCGCTGGCCGCAGGTTTTGCCGAAGACCGTGGAGGCGGTGGTGTTGCGCGGAATTTCCGCTGCGCCACCGTGCCGCCGGCCGACGTGCCGCCGGCCGACGTGCCGCCGGCCAGGGTCTGTCTGAGAGAAGTCGAAGGGAAGTACGCGGAGTCCGCAGCACCAACTAAATTCGCGCGAACCACAACTCTCGGACACAACCCGGCCCCGCGCGCCGTGCGCCGTGGGTGCCGCCGTGGTCAGGTGCGGAAAGTATACTGACTGGGCGGAGGAATTTGGAAGGGAATTCTGGACGCTTTCCTAATTTGGGACGGCCTAAAATTTGGAGTGTGGACGCTAGTCCCTGATCTCCCAGCTACCCTGATAGAGCCAGCACATAGGCAAAGATTGCGAACGCTACCAGAGCCAGGATTGATCGCACGAGATGCAGATTCCCCCACTTTACAAGAAGCGCTCTGGTCGAGTTGGCCGACTTATCAATTCCAGGTTCCTGCAAAAGTTTGTTGGTGGGCATGATCCCGATAAGTGTGTAGGGGAAGATCGCGCCTAAGATCACTCCACCAACAAGCCAGAGGATTTGTCCTGTCAGAATCCAAACTATTATCGCCAAGACCGTTCCGACCACCACCAAGGACGCCTGCATAGCACTCGCCCGTGCGTAGCTTGCCGGAAATACCGTCGCGGCCAACTCGGTCCCGCATGACATCCTTGCAGGATGTTCCGCCACATTGATGTAGATTGCCGCTCCGGCAAACACTCCGGTAACGATCGTTGTCAGTAGCTCTAACCACATCATCCTTCACCCTCTCGTTGGTGATAGTAGCTCTAGTCCGCTTTTTCCCTACCCAAAATATCCCAGATGGAACTGCTGATATCGGCACGACTCCTCGAACCTCTGATACCACGATTTTGGAAGTGTATTCCAGGGCGCTGTTCTAAGTTAAATAAGACAGCGCCGAATTCTGGGCGCAGCTCGGCACGGGCACGCACCCGCAGGCGGAGCGGGACTCCTGTGGTTGTGCGTGCATTGGTCAGGTCGGACGCGGTAGGATTGGGCCGCTTCCTCACCCGCGGGAGCGTTGGAGAGATCACCGGGCCGGGGGTTTCATGCGTCTTAAAATTGTGTTTCGCCTCGCATTGGCGGGCGCCGTGCTGCTGGCGTTGATCCTGCTGGAACGTCACTATCTCCACGCACCGGAGGCTGTGATGGATTGGGTGCGCTCCCAACCGCCGGGCCGGGCGCTGCTGCCGCTGCTGTTAGGGGCGGCCGCATATATGCTTCTGCTGAGCGTGCCCTTTCTGCCGGGGATGGAGTTGGGCTTGTTCCTGATGGCGTATTTCGGTAAGGACGGCACCATCCTGGTGTATCTGGGCACGGTGGGAGGGCTCAACCTGGCCTACCTGCTGGGACGCTGGCTGCCCCTGCGCTGGACGCCGGCCAGCATCACGGAATTCACCGCTACGCGGCGGCCGGACGAACAGGACGCCTTCATGCACTACTTGCTCAACAGCACCCGGTGGGGGGCGCGCCTGGGCAAGCGCGCCAGGTCCACTCTGACGGCTTCTCCCTATTTGCTGCTGGCGCTGCTGCTCAACTTGCCCGGCAACTTTGTGCTGGGCGGGGGCGGGGGCATCTCCATGATTTTCGGCATTACCCGCACGCTTTCCTGGAAGGGCTTCCTGATTACCGTCTGCCTGGCCACCGCGCCGGTGCCGCTGCTGGTGCTGCTGGGATTCATGCAAATCGAATCCCTGTTCGGCCCATGATCCGTCCGCGGAGCAATCGCCGCAACCGCGGGAGATCCGTGGGGGGAGGGAAGGCCCTGGCGGGCGCGCTGGTGTTGCTGCTGCTCGCGCTGCTTCCCGTGGTTTCCCAGGGCGTGGAGCGGCGGCGCTCCCAGTATCTCAAGGAACAGGCCTATCTGGTGGTGCCCTTTCCCTTCAACATACCGGGCATCGGCTCGGGCATCGCCGTTACCGGGCTGGCCGCCAATATCGGGGGAGGCAATACGGACGCCTTCGGGATCATCATAACTGGCGACGCGTCGGGAACCATTGTCAGGGTCTCGGATTTTCATCTGATCGAGGAAAAACTCATTCTCTCCGTAACATACCAGCGGATCAGCAGGGCGGTCATCAACAATTATGAGACGCGGGGCATGGACTCGGACCCCAACGCCTTCAACCTGCTGGAACTCTCCCAGGCGGACGGCCAGGAAATCGAACTGTGCCTGTGTTTGTTCGAGAAAAAGCTTCAGTTTTTCCTGGGGATGGAATTCGACGAAAGCACGATCGAGCGGGTGCGGAACTCCAACGGCGAGATCATTGGGGATTTCGATCAGCCCATCAGAGGGCGCGAGACCACGCGGAGGATCGGAGTAATTATCGACAACAGCGACGATCTGTCCGATCCGCGCAAGGGCATCCGGCTGGAATTTCAGGCGCGGCGCAGCCCTCCGCGGGACGGGGACGATCCGGATTTCATCGTGTTGGACTTGAGCCTGGGCTTCTACATTCCCATGGGCAAGATCAGCACCCTGGTGCTGAATTATTTCCAATCCGATGCGCGGGTGTCCCGGCAGGGGCAGACCGACCCCACCGCATTGCGCAACGAGCTGGGACTGAACTGCACGACCCCGGAATGTAATGCCGCGGTGGATGCGTTGGTGGAGCGCCGCATCGCGGAAAACCGCTTCGGCACCGCCACTTCCCTGGGAGGGGCCTTCTCGCGGCTGCGCTCCTACCCCGTGGGGCGCTTCCAGGGGGCGCACATGGTGTTCTACGGGGCGGAGTTCCGCTGGAATCTCACGGATGAGGCCACGCCCTTCGACTACTTCATCTGGAAGGACGTACGGAGCAGCCTGCAACTGGCCTTCTTCGCGGAGACGGGCAGCGTGGCGGAAAGCCGTAGCGGACTGGAGAAATTCAAGTCCTCCTACGGCCTGGGCATCCGCCTCATTTCGGCCTCGGGTTTTGTGTACCGGGCGGACCTCGCCACCGGGGACGAAGGCACGGAGACCGTCATTATCTTCGGCTATCCGTTTTAGGCGTCGGCCCGGCTATAACCCCACCCCCATTCGGCCATGCGTGCCCATCCCTTGCTTTGTCAATACGCCTCGACATGGTAGAAGAACAAACGTGGCAGGATAGATTCCGCATGGGCGCGAGCTGGGCAGGGGGCGCGGTCTCAGTCCGTGCATGATGGCCGCCGGAAAGGAGCGCGGTGATGTCCCAAAGCAAGAAAATCCAGGTACGGCCCGACTCCGGGGCGCTGGGCGCGGAAATCGGGGGGGTCGATCTGGCTCAGGGCCTGGACGATGAAACGGTGGCGGCGATCCGCTCCGCGCTGCTGGAGCATCTCGTGATATTCTTCCGGGATCAGGACCTCACTTCAGCTCAGTACATGGTCTTCGCGGAAAAGTTCGGAGAGTTGTCCGAATATCCCATGATCAGCGGCATCGAGGGCTACCCCAAGATCATTCCCGTCACCAAACTGGAGCACGAGACCATCAACTTCGGCGGGATTTGGCATTCGGACACGACCTATCTGGAAAATCCGCCCATGGGCACCATGCTGCTGGCGCGGGAACTGCCGCCCCGCGGCGGGGACACCCTCTTCGCAAACCAGTACATGGCCTACGAGACCCTGTCCGAGGGCATGAGGAAAATGCTGGACGGGCTGACCGGGGTCAATACCTCCACCCTGGCCACGGCCTCCCGCACCCGCGAAGACCGGCTCAAGGATCATCCCCACCAGGAGGGGGCGCGGGAGTTCTCCGCGGAGCATCCGGTGGTGCGCAGGCATCCGGAGACCGGGCGCAAGTCCCTGTTCGTCAACGTGGGGCATACGGAGCGCTTCAAGGACATGACCGTGGAGGAGAGCGCGCCCATCCTCAACCAGCTCTTCCGGCATCAGGTGCAGGAGCGCTTCACCTGCCGCTTTACCTGGCGGCCCGGCTCCCTGGTTTTCTGGGACAACCGGGCCGCGCAGCACAACGCCATCAACGACTACGACGGCTTCCGGCGGATCATGCACCGCATCACCTTCGCGGGCGATACTCCCCAGTCCTAGGCAGAATATTTCACGAAAGTGTATCTGGGGGGAACTTCAACCAGATAATTCGTGGGGCTC
>JAPUIH010000206.1 GCA_027297205.1 SAR324 cluster bacterium
CGAGTTTTCCACCAACAACATGCTCTTCGGCGTGGCCCGATTCATCAGCGCCATGACCCGCTACCTGACCCTGTATCCGGGAGATATACTGTGGATGGGCACGGAGGGAGCCTCTCCCGACATGAAGGCGGGGGACGTGTGCGAAATTGAAATCTCCGGGATAGGCACCCTGAAAAACACCTTCCAGGCGGAAGCATAGCCTTCCAGGCGGAAAGCATACCTCTAGGCGATAAGCATAGCCTTCCAGGCCGATTCATAGAGCGGTGGCTCAGGTACTCAGGTGTAGAGGCGCACGTTGGCCTCCTGGAGCCGGTCGGAAAGCATGCGCACCAGGTTATAAGTCAATTGCGCGGCGAGCGCCTTCTTCTTCGCGATAATCTCGTCGAAGTCGTCCTTGCGCATCAGAAGCACTTCCGCGGGTTCGGCGGCTGTCACCATATCACCTGCCCGCCCCCCCGCTGAGAACAATGCCTCTTCCCCAACCAATTCATCCTTGTAGATGGTGCGGATCGGTACGGCGCGCCCCTCAATTTCCTGGGAGACGAACAGCTTTCCGCTCAGCACCAACATCACCGCATCCTGCACATCCTCCGGTTTCCACAACACAGAGCCGGCTTCGTAATGCCGCTGTGGAAAGCGGCGTATCAGCCACTGGGCCTGCCGGGGTTCCACCTTATGCAGCATGCTGATGAACTGGTCCCTTTCCTCAGTGACCTCACCAGACTCGATCATCCGCTCCAGCCTTTGCAATTCGCGTCTTTCCGCGGGGGAAATTCGCCCGTCGGCATACATTCTGGTTTCCAGTGCGCGCCGCTCATCGACGGTGACCACCCCGTCGGCCACGATTTCATCGACGATCTTCCGGACCTCTGTATCCGTCGGGCGCACCTGCTCCACCATTGACCGCAAGGAGGATACGAGTCTGTCCATTCCGGATTTGGGCGCCACTTTGTCCGCAAACTGCTCGTCGGAACGATGAATGCGCTCCGACAGCGTGCCTGCAATGTTAAGGAACAACTTTGCCGCGGCACGGGGGGACTTGCGCTGCAAATTGTTCAGCACGTCTTCGTTGACCGCAAGCAGTTGGGAAGCCTCGGCCGCCCGGGCGGAGGCAACCCGCTCCTGCTGCCGGAACAGGCCCATTTCCCCGAATACCGTCCCGGCGGGCAGGGTGGCCAGCAACTGTTCCTGCCCGTGCAGTTTTGCGTCGAAATAGATTTCCACGCTTCCGGAGAGCAACAGGAACATTTCCCTGCCCGTTTCCTGCTCCGCAAACACCACCTCTCCTTGCGCCAGTTCCACTGGATAGGCCATCAGCGTGGCCAGCTTCGTTTCCCGCATGGTCATGCCGTTGAACAGCGGAATGCGCCGGATGAACTCCTCGGTGAAATCCAGGCCCAGATAATCCCACACGGTGATCAGCCGGGTACGCGCCATGATGGAAGGCAGAAAATTCAAATCGGTGAACAGACAGACCAGCAGAGTAAAGGCCAGCAGCGCCCCGAACAGAATTTGGGTCTCCATCTCCGACACGGTGAACACCAGAAAGCCCAAGGCAAGCGCCATCGTGGTAAACACCATGGGCCGGCCTACCTGGCGCACCGTCAACATGGCCGCCTCACGCTCGTTGCGCAGGGATTTTACATTGTCATTGTAGTGGGCGAGGTAATGGATGGTGTCGTCTACGCCCAGTCCCAGGGCAATGGCCGCGATTACGGAGATGGTCACGCCCAAGGGAATACCCAGCCAGCCCAGAAATCCGAAGTACACCGAGATCGTGAGAATGTTCGGATAAAGCGCCAGCAGCCCCATCTTCGGTGAGAGGAAGAGCAGGGACAGGATGACGAATATGATGACCAGAGCCAGCGCGATGGACTGGATCTGGCCCTTGGCGATATTGTCCGCGGCCACACTGGCCAGCACTTCCCCGCCGGTGAATCGCACCTCGAAGCCGGGCATCAACTCCCCGATTTTCGCCTGCAGCAATTCGCGCAGTTCCAGGAACGCGCGGGAACCACCAACCTTCATGCGCAAAGTCATTTGCAGCCATTGCCCGTCTCCGCTGATGAATTTCGGACCCTGCTCCTTGCGCAGCAGCTGGAAAAAGCGCCGCACTTCCAGGTCGCTCAGAGTGGCCGGGTCGCCATAGCGCAGGCGCAGCAGGGGCACCGGGCTGTAGACCTTGTCAATACGCACGTCCGCCAGTTTGCGGAATGGGCTGGCGGGGTTTTCGTCAAGAATTGCCCGGGAGAGGAGGTCCAGCGCACCCATTGTTTTTGCCGTAACCAGTTGCGCGGGGGAATTCCTATGGCGCCAGACAATCCTTAGGCTGCTCGACCCAGCCAATTCATCTTCGATAAACCGCAGATCGCGCATTATCGGCGTGTCTTCCGCAAAGTTTGCGGCATCGCTGTTTACCTGCAGTTGCAGCAGGCCCAGCACCGCCACGGCTCCAACGCCTATCCAGATGTAAATGAAATACCGCGAGCCGCGCCCCGCCAGTTCGGATATGGTTGCCAGGCCCTTGTCCAGCCAGCTCGGCGCCGTTTTGCTCACCGGCGGCCGCTTGGGGAGAGGGCAGAGCACCAGAATGGCGGGAACGAGGGTGAGCGACAGCAGGATCACCACCCCCACCCCCAGGCAGGCATAAATGCCCATTGTCTTTATGGCGGGTATGGGACTGACGATCAGGGCCGCAAATCCTGCGATGGTGGTGAGGGCGGTGATGCCCAAGGGCACGGTGATATCGTCGATGGTGGCGGCCACCACCGCCCGCTTGCCCATGATCGTCTTGGCGGAGAGGAAGTAGCGGTTCATGAAGAAAATGACATAGGCGCTGCCCACACATATCAACAAGGGTGGGAGCACCATCAGAACGGGATTGAGCTGTTCTCCGGCCAACGCAAACACCCCGGCCGTGGAGGTAAGCCCCAGCAGCACCACACACAGGGGGATCAATACGCCCCGCACGGTACGGAAGGCGAACGCCAGCACGATCATCATGATGGCAACGCTGAAAGGAAGAATGTTGGCCACATCCTTGCGGAAGGTGCGGGCGGTCTCGTATTGGTGGCGGGGCTGGCCCGTATAGGCAATGCGCAGACCGTTGGCATTTTCCAGCAGCGCGGCCAGGGCCTCTTGGGTAGGTGCTCGCGCGGGCTGCGCATCATTCCCGAACTGAACAAGCATGCCGAAGGTCTTGAAGTCCCCGGAGATGAGGTCCCCGCGAATGAGAGGGTCTTTCCGCAATCCGGCCACAGCCTCGGCGACCGCCGCATCGGCCCGCAGGGACAGTTCCTGCACGGAATCGCCGAAGCTGCCGGGCGCACATTCCTCCCCGCCGTCCACTGCCGTTTCCCCTGTAGGCGCTTGCCCGGCCTGCGGATCGCCCACGCCGTCATCCCCCGCAAGCGCCGGCTGCTCGTCCAGCCCCACACCCAGTTGCCCGCCCAGGCCGCCGGCGCCAGCCGTGGCCTGCGCACTTCCCCCGTTTTGCAGACAGCGCAGTTCAATGGGATAACGCTCCAGGATGGATTCGCAGACGGTGCCGGCGGTTTCCTGATGAAAATAGGATTTGCCGCTGCACGCGCCCGACAGCCTGGGGGCGTTCGTGGCACTGAACACCTTGGAAACGGAGGGCACGCCCGCTTCTATTGCGCGGGCCAGGCGGTGCATGCGCAGGAAAAAACCGATGTCCTGGCGGCCTCCGGCCTGCGGCCGCACCGCAAGCGCCATCACCTCCTCATTGCCAAATTGCGCCCGGGATTGCTGGTAGAATTCGTACTGCCGGGATTCGCTACTGATATAGCTGCCAAGGGAACTGTCGATAATGAGCGACCAGTCATCGTCAAACAGACCCCGCAGCGCCGCGATCGACAATAGCAGGCTGATTCCCAGAGTGAGGGCAATGGTCACCTGGGGATACTTCAGCAGACGATGCAGACTGGTTTTAAGCATGAACGGACGCAATTCCTCCAGAGGCAGGGGCTCAATCGGAGCTGAGGCCTGCAAAATTCACTGTGTAACCGAACGATATCTGGTTCGACTCGATTGCCGTGCCCGAAATCTTCAATATTTCCGTTTTCAGGTGAATCAGCCGCAGCGCCCATTGCGAGCCTCCCGCCTGGCCACTTCCCCAGCCCCATTCCCCGGCCACGCGTAACTGTGAGTAGGGCTCGGACTGGCTGAGTACGGCCTTAAGATGGCTGTTCGGGCCGGAATTCCAGATCAACACGCCGGTCACGGTGTGGCTTGCCAGGTCTCTCTCCTGGCCGGACGGGACGGGCTCGTTCTCGAAGAACAATATATGTGAGTTCGGCGGCACCTTCTCCAATCTGCTGAAGGAATACACTCCCAGCAGGAACACATTCGCGAAAGAAGATTCCAGGGATGTGGCGGCGCCCAGATAGGGAACGGATACTGTGTCAAAATTCACGTCATCGTTCGGGGGGGTGACCCGGTAATCGTAGAAGTTTTTCTTCTCGAAATAACCCACATCCAGCTTCCACCCAACGCTCCCGATCTTAGCATCCATTTCGAAAGTGACAAAATTGGTCTCGGCTTCCTCCTCCTTGAAGCTGTCGAAGAACCCCTGAAACGTATTGACGCCCGGCTGGGGCCGTTTGAACTGCCATGAAATTTTGGGATTGCGGTCGAACCAATGGAAGAGTCCGATGCGCAGATCCACCGACTGCCCCTCCCACTGATGCTGCAGGCCGATGAAATCCCTGAGCAGAAACTCGCCCTCGGGGTTCTCGCCGGCATCCCTGCGCCGGCTATCCTCCCGGAATCGGGTGAACTTCATTCCGAAGGTGCGCTGACCCACCGGCGCGGCGAACAACGTGAAGGTTCTCGCATCGGCGGCCCATTCGTATTTGAGCGAAAGCACCGACTGCTTGGCGGCTTCGGCGTCAAAGGTCATCAGCGCGAATAGATTCTGGATATGAAGGACGTCGATAGGACTTCCGAAGTCTACTTTTCCCAGTTTGAATATTTGGTTGCCCCACCAGACCTGATGATTCCCTGAGCGTATATTGTGGTAAATCTCGTTCACCAGCAATTGGTTGTCGATAAACTGCCCGCTCTCCGCTTCATAGCTCTGCGTGAAATCGATGGCGAATCTCACAAAGTTCGACCGTGCGGAGGAGCTTTCGATACGAATGGTCTGCTGATAGGATTGCACGATCTGGAGCAACTGCACTTTTTCCGTGCCCGTCACCACGTTGAGCAGCCCCGTGGTTTCGTTGGCCCGCCCCTCGACCCTGTAGCGGTGATCAAAGGAAAACCGCGCGCGTTCCCCTTGATCCGGATCCTCGCCGGCGCCGCTCCGCTCCGCCTGCTCGTTTTCTTCCGCCGAGAGAAAGGGCTTATCGCCGAGATCCGGGTCTGCGCCCCCTTCCGGCGCCAGGGAAGATTCCGTTCCGCTGCCAGGAGGCTGTTGCAAGGATGGCGAATGCTGGGCCGGCCAGGATGACGTGGGAAAGAGCGCCAGGAGGAAAGCCAGGACGATGGCATGAACGCGCCAGTTCATTTCCCCCTATCAATTCGTGTTGAATAATCTCTCAATCGACTGGCCTGATAATACCGGATCGTCCTTGGGATCAAAGTAAAAACGAGGCTGCTTTCCGCCCCCGGAAAGCACCCGGATCTGGGTTTCGAATATATAGCGCTTTTCGCTGCCCCGTGTTGTGCGGGCACGGATTATGGTCGCTATCCACTGTCCATTCAACTGCACATAGTACTTGGGAAAAAAGCGGTAAACCTTGCGCAGGCTGCCCCCGGCCAGATAATTGACCGTGATGGGTATGCCGCGCTTGGCCTCGTAAAACGAGACGATCGTATCGTAGGGAGAATCGCCTTTGTCACGCGTGCTCAAAAGCTTGAAGTATTTGGGGTTCTGCGGAAATTCCTGGCATACGGTTTTGAAGTTTTTGCCGGTCAGCAAATCGAAATCAGAGGCATCGATGTTGGTGCCGGGAATGCCGGACGCCCGCCCTTTGCGGACGAAGCTGCGGCAGGCGCGATTGGCGGTGTATTGGCATTCGGCGCATAGAAAATTCCGCCCGCCCCGGGTAACCGAGCACTGGGGCGCCCGTGGCCCCTTCACCACGAACGCGCGCCGCTTTGTTCCCAGCCGCACCAGATGCAAGTTCTGGATATTCGCTTTCCGCAGTTTGCGGTTCTTGCGCGCACATTCCTCCTTTTCGCAGGGGCTCAGTTCCAGATGCACGCTTAGATTATCGTGCCAAAGGGGATTCGCGGCTTTCGTGCTTTCCACAAACGCGCGAATCTTGCTTGCGCTGTCCAGGTCCGCGCAGCCCAGCGCCCAGGCAGTCCATGGCAGCATGAACAGGCAACCGGCAACGATCAATCCCTTCATGAATTTCCTGGTGGCTGAAGTTGGTGATGATGGCAAAACGCGCTCCTACTATGCGACACCATAATATCCGTACTGACCCGCCTTTCGGCAAGCCCCAATAGCAATTCCGCGGCACAGACTTGGCGGCGGGGACGGTGACGCCCGTCCAAGCTGACATTGGTTGACTTTAAGGGCTGGAGCCTCGTATGGAATGGCGAGATAACCACCCGCCGGATACCGGTGCCGCCGGCAGAGCCCCATACTACGTGATGGGACAACCGAATGAAAATAGCCGCCGGCCACTGTGGATACTGCACCCTGGCGGGGCTGGGTACCGCGGACTATAGTCCCCCGGCCGCGCAAAGCATTCCATCTGCGCGGTGCCTGCGCCTTGTTCCTCGGCGCGGCGCGAGCCGTGGGCTTTACAAATATCATGACTTTTTAATTCCCCAGGATGACCGTAAATAGAGACCGAGCTTATGTTTGCACCGCCACCCGTCATCAAGACCGAAGAGTTCGCCCGCCTGCCAGAGGCCCTGCGCGTCAAGAATCGCGATCCCGATTCCGCACCGCTGCAAAGGCTGGGCGCCAACCGCGATTCCTTTCTGGAAGGACCTTCCTTTGACAGGGACGGGAATCTGTATGTGGTGGACATCCCCTACGGGCGCATCTTCAAGGTAACCCCGGACGGCGCCTTCAGCGTCGCCGCGGAATATGACGGGGAACCGAACGGCCTGAAGATTCACAAAGACGGACGCATCTTTATCGCCGATTACAAGAACGGCATCATGGTGATGGACCCGGCGAGCGGCAAGGTTGAACCCCACAGCAACCGCCCGCGGCTGGAGCGCTTCAAGGGCTGCAACGACCTGGTATTCGCCAGTAATGGAGACATATATTTTACCGACCAGGGCCAGTCCAGCCTGCAGGATCCCTCTGGACGGGTTTTCCGCCTGCGGGCGGATGGGGAACTGGAACTGATGCTTAGGAACATACCCAGCCCCAACGGACTTGTGTTCAATCTCGACGAGTCGCTCCTGTTCGTGGCGGTAACGCGGGGCAACTGCGTCTGGCGGGCACCGCGTTTTACGCCTGGGGGCTTTCCGCCCCAGACGGGGGTCTTTGTCTACCTCAATGGGGGAATTGGGCCCGATGGCATGGCGCTGGACCAGAAAGGCAACCTGGCCGTCTGCCATCCGGGGATGGGGGCGGTGTGGGTGTTCAGTCCCCGCGGCGAGCCTGTCTACCGGGTTGATTCCTGTACGGGCATGGCGACCACCAACGTGGCCTACGGTGGAGCGGACGGCAGGTCCCTGTTCATCACCGAATCGGAAACAGGCACCATCCTGCGCGCCGAATTGCCGGAACCTGGGCAGCCGATGTACTCGCACATGTAACCAGCTCCCGCCTTCACGCCGGTCTGCTGGCTATTCGCGCGGAGCAGAATCACCAGGATCGAATCCGGTTCTTCGTCCGTGCGGATTTTTTCAAGCACCTCGCAACCGGGCTTTCCAGGCATCGTAAAGTCCAGAATTACAAGGCCTGGCTATTCGGCGCGCTTGCCCTCCCAAACCTGCTGGCCGCCCTGACCCTGCCGTGGTCTATGCTCAGGAATCGGCCTTGCTCCGCAACTGGGCTTGCAGCTTGCGCGCGATGATCTGAGAGGCTTTGCCAACGGGGATCTCGAAGGCATCGAGCATTTTTTTGAACAGGCGTTCGTCCTCCTGGGCGGCGCGGGCGGCGAAGATCACCTTGTCGTCATCACTGGGCTTTCTGCGGGTGCCGGGAAGATTGCCGGCCAGGGCGAGAATGCTCCGGGTCATTTCCTTCTTGTCTTCGGCGGACAGCACGCTCCATGTCCGGGCCGCGCCTCCCGATACTTTCCGGGAAACATTCCCCGCGGCCTTTTTGGTGAAGCCTCCCGCCGTCTTCACGGCGCTTTGCAGGTATGCGGCGTCCTTGCCCTTGATCTTGAGCACTTTAACCAATTCGCTGGCCTTGCCCAGCGTCGCCAGAGAGTTTCCTTTTTCGAAACTGGAAATGCTGCCAGCGGTAACCTTGAGCATTTGCGCCAGCCGTTTCTGGGTGAGCCCTGCATTCTTACGTGCTTTTTCTATAATTCCACCGGAAGCGTCCATAATGGACCGGTGAAGCTTCCTGGCCGGGTTTTTTATCTCCGGCCTTGAGGCCTTGCTGTCTTTGCTCATGTTGATCTCCCGGCATAAGCGGGGATAGTGACGCGGCTGTGCCCTTGGACAGAATGTGCAGGCCGATCCAACCATGCCCGCCAGGAATATTACATTCATAGCGGCCAACGCACCGGCGGCGGCTGAACGGCTTCCCCTGACTCGAGCTTGCTGGTCCTGTATCTACCCGCTAACCCGGTTGCAGTCAATCAACTCTCCTGGGCGGCCGCTCATGACACCGCTGCCCGGGGTGCCTCCTTTTGCCGAGCTCGGTTTTTCTGCAAGCGGATCCACCCGCCCGTGAAACATATCCGGGGGTGGGGCCGACTAACCAGATGAGGAGAATGAACGTTAGAGAAATTAGAGGCAGCATATGCACCAAACCATTCTTGGACGATCATTGAATCTTCCCACCCACATTATCGTTAATTGGATTTCCGAGCAGAATCCCGATTCTCAGTGGCGGAGCCTATTCAAGTCGGCACTGCTGCCCAGGTATTCCAATACCGAGGCCACCGACAGGGTGCGCACCCTGGTGGAAAGCAACCACTTCAAGGGCTGTCCCTGGACAATCGCCGTGCAGCTTCTTATTCCCGAGGACGTAAACTGGAAAGAAGTGATCAAAGTGGTACACGGCTAGCGCTCCGCAGGCGCTGGCTCACTCCGGCAGCCAACGCTAATTATATACCACCATTGGCGAATCCATCCTTAGTGCTATAATGGGCCAGGCAGGGGACACGCCTTGTTCCCGGACTACACTTTCCCTCGCCGATGACGCCCATGATTCCGCCCCCCGGCGCAGACCTATGCGAACAGTTGGCCGCTGGCGCCACGTTGCTCACAGCCAACCGGCGGCTCTTCCGCTATATGCGGGAGCGCTTCGACGCCCATCAAGCCCAATCCGGACTGGAAGTGTGGCCCAGTGCGGATATTCTTTCCCTGCCGGCTTGGCTCGGACGCTGCTGGGAGTTGGGATTGCAGCGGATCGATCCTGACTCCACCCTTCCCGGCGCGGGCGCACGCCTGCTCAGTGATGCGCAGGAGACAGTGCTCTGGGAGCAGATCGTAGCCGCGGACGCGCAAGCGCGGAACTTGCTGCAACCGGCCTCCGCCGCCCGTCTGGCCCGGCGCGCGCAGCGGCTGCTGACTGAATGGCGCTTGCAACTCCCCGCTCCCCCTTCCGGCGGGTGGAGCGAGGAAACCCGCGCCTTTCTGCGCTGGCGGAAATCATTTGCTGCGGAATGCGCCGCCAAGGGGTGGGTCAGCGCCACGGCCCTGCCGGACATCGTCGCGCAATGGCTCGCCGCCGGGCTAGTCACGGCGCCGCCGCGCTTGCTGCTGGCCGGATTCGACGAGTTCACCCCCCAGCAGGAGGCATTGCTGGACGCATTGCGGAGCAACGGCAGCAGGGTGGAGTTGCTGCCCTTTCCCCAAATTGACACCACCTCCCAGCGCACTCCCTGCCTGGATGCGAACGCCGAGATCGAAGCCGCTGCACGCTGGGCCCGCCATTATCTCGAAGCGGGCGGCTCGGGCACCATTGGAATCATCGTGCCGGAACTGGGCGCCCTGCGCGGCAATGTGGAGCGGATTTTTCGGGAGGTGCTCGCCCCCGGCGCCGTATTGGCAGGCAGCACTCGCGCGCAGCCTTTCAACATCTCCCTGGGACGGCCCCTGGCCGATTATCCGCTGGTGGATGCCGCGCTGGCATTCCTGGCGATGGGCCGGCAGCCCCTGCTGCTGACCGAGGTGAGCCGGCTTCTGCTGTCGCCATTCCTGGCCGGCGCGCAAGAAGAGGCCGGGCCTCGGGCCATGTTGGACGCACAGCTGCGCCGCGGGGGCGAACTGGAAACCTCGCTGTCACGGATCGTAGCGGAGGCCGCGCGGCCCTTACTCCAGGGACATGCCAGCCCTCACCATGCCCCTCAACTGGCCTCATCCCTGGCGGCTTGGCGTGAAGCGTTCACCCACTTGCGAGGCGGCCGAAAATCTCCCGTAGCCTGGGCCGCCGTCTTCAGCGATCTGCTGCGCACCCTGGGCTGGCCCGAACGGCTCCGGCTGAACTCCGGGGAGCACCAAACCTGGGAGAAATTGCTGGAGCTCTTTTCCACTTTCGCCGCGCTGGAGCCTGTGCTGCCCTCCCTTACCTGGCAGCAAGCCCTCTCACGGTTGCGCAGGCTGGCCGCTGAAACGGAATTTCAGCCCGAGGGAGAGCCCGCGCGGGTACAAATTCTGGGTGAGTTGGAAGCCACGGGCATGGAATTCGACCGGGTGTGGATATTGGGGCTGCATGAGGAGGCCTGGCCCCGTCCGGCGCGCCCCAATCCCTTCCTGCCCTCCGCCTGGCAGCGCGCCCATGAGCTGCCTCAGTCTTCCTCGGCCCGCGAGGCCGCCTATGCGCGCCGCATCACGGCCCGGCTGCTGGCCAGCGCGCCAGAGGCCGTGGTCAGCCATCCCGTCCGGGACGGCGAGCGCAGTCTGCGGCCCAGCCCACTGATCGCCGCCTTGCCCACGGTGCCACTTCATGAATTGCCGCAAAGCACAGTGCCTGCATACCGGCAAATCATCCAGCGCTCCGCCCGGTTGGAGGTGCTGACCGATCACCAGGCACCGCCCCTGGCGCCGGGCCACCAAGCGGGAGGAGCGGGCATCTTTGAAGATCAGTCGGCCTGCCCCTTCCGGGCTTTCGCCCGGCATCGCCTGCGCGCGTCGTCCCTGGAATCCCCAACCCCTGGCCTGGACGCCAGCGCCAGAGGGAGATTAATGCACCGGGCCCTGGAGCGCATGTGGGCGCGGCTGGAATCCCAGGCCAATTTGAACCGATTGACCCCGCAAGAGCAGCAGGCGCGGGTGGAGGAAGTAATAGCGGAAGTACTGGCCGAGGCCGAACGGCGCTATCCGGCCACGATGAGGGGAATATTCAAGGAAATCGAAACCCAACGCCTGATCCGTCTGCTCGCGGAGCACCTGGAAAATGAGCGGGCCCGTGCACCCTTTACCGTGACCGCGCGAGAGCAGGAGACCCTGAT
>JAPUIH010000207.1 GCA_027297205.1 SAR324 cluster bacterium
GGAATCGGGGCGTGTGAACTTTTCTTGATATTTCCTTTGCCGTCCATAATTTGGACGGATCGAAAATGAAGGTCCTCCAGCAAGCTGGTTATGCCGTCCAATCGATTCCCCGCCTCCAAGCTGGACACAAACAATTCGAACCCGGATTCCACATCCCGCACGTAACGCTCTAGGGCCTGGGTCAGGTTACGCGCCAGCAGGAGGTGCTTTTCTTCCACCGCTGCAATTTCCTTGTCCAGCGCGGAACGCTGCACCCATACCGAGAGAAAAAGTACCGGCACCGCGGAGATCAGCGTAAAGCACAAAAATAGGATATTGTGCAGCCGGACGCGCCGAAAGACAGCTTTCAATTTCGGCATGAGTGTTTCGCCTTATCTTAGCGACTTGATGGGCAGCCGTTACCACTCCACGGGTTCACGGCACTCGGGACCCCACACAGCAGGCTCATGGACTGATCTGCCAGCGGCAAGCCAATAACCGCTTCCCAGCGGCTCGTAGGCGGGCTTGGTGTTGAGTGAGATACAGGTATGCCGGCTCGGGCAAGTTGGCAGAGACATTCTTCATTCCCACACCTCATTTACCAAGAGTGCCCTTCTACACCCGGCAGGGCGGAGCCTTGTGAACCAAGTCTGAAATCCTAGCAAGGCCCGTGGCCCGAATCCAGCACTATGGCCTTGGAAATCTGATTGGCCGTTGCACTGGAAATCCCTGGCTCTCACCATGTCAGAGCCGGCAATCGCCTCCAAATCCGCGGGTTCCTGCCACCGCAGAATCGCAGTAGCTAGGGCACTGTCTTTGAATGACCCGGCGAGCCGCCCGCCAAGCCCACTTTTCCGCGTTCCTGCCCGATCGGCATTGACCGCTAGCTGTCCGCGCCCCCGCCCTCTGGCGCCGACATAGCCACCCGTCCCCGCCGGGCGGCCTGCCCTGCCACCAGGCGCACCTTGCGTGGCGCAGCGAACCAGACGCAGATAGCGGAAACCACGCTTGCCGCAATGGCCAGCCAGAACGCCTGAGTATAGGTGCCGAAACGGTCGTGGAGCAAGCCTGTCACCCAAGGACCGCCGCCGGCCCCAAGCCCCGCCGCAACTCCATACATCCCAAAGATCGGCCCGTAACGCCTGCTTTGAAAGAGCTCCGCGGGCATGGCGCCATAGACTGAGGCCATGCCATAGCCGAGCAAACCCTGGGATGCGGCCATCAGATACATCAATGCGGACGATGGGTAATGATTGAGAAGCAGAAGCAGCAAATAACAAATTACAAATCCCATCGCACTAATCGACCAGGCCCATTCCCGGCCGATCCGGTCCGACAGGTGACCGATGGAAATTTGACCCGCTATTCCGCTCAGACCGACGAATCCCAGGGCGAGTGCGGCCTGCTCCGGAGAAAACCCACCTTCCACCAGGTATTTTATCTGGTGCACCTGCACCGCATACCAGGCGTAGAGGCCCGTCACGTAGGCCAGGAAGAGCCACCAAAATGGCCGGGTGCGCATGGCGAGAAAAACATGCCAGTCGGTCGCCGCCCAGGCCTGGTTGACGATATTGTCCGGACCCGGTTGTTCCGCTCCCGGCTGAGTAGGATCGGGATCTCCATCGGGTCTGAGCCCCAGGTCTTCCGGGCGGCGGCGCTGTAACAGGAAGTTCAGGGGCAGCAACACCACGACCAGCAAAATCGCCATGGTCCAGCATGCCTCACGCCAGCCCGAGCTTTCGATGATGCGCTGCACCCAGGGGAACAGAATAATCGAGCCGACCCCAACCCCGGAGAAGGCTATGCCGATGGCCAATCCGCGCCTGCGTACGAACCAGAAAGGCAGAAAAAAGGAGTGTCCATTGTAGCTGAGCAATACCGCACCCCCGACCACCAGCACACCCAGGGTCAGGTAAAGTTGCAGGGGCGTTGACGCTACTGTCGCCAGGGTCAAGCCGGAGGCGAGCGAAATGACACCCACCGGAATGACGATGCGCGGGCCGAAGCGGTCCATGGCCAATCCGATAAAGGGCGAAATAAGTATCGAGGACAGAAATCCCACGGAGAACACCGCTGCCGTAACACCCCGATCCCATCCGAACTCGTCCAGAATTTGCGGGTACAACAGCGAAAAGGCGGTGCGTGTATTAACGCCAATGGCCATTGTCACGAAGGCCACTGCGACGACCACCCAGCCGTAATAGACGGGCAGACGAGCGAGAGGAGAGGCGGAGCGGGCGGAACGATCGGAGGCGGGCATAAGGGAAGCTAGGCCAATGAGGGAAGCAAAGGCAAACGGGAATTATCCAATCGAAATCGTCAAGGAAACCTGTGACAGCTGCATTGCCCCGTGGGCGGCAGTGCACGGTAAAACGATTACCCCTCCCCTTCCTCTTTCCCGGCGGGCTGTGCCACGGGCACCTTGCCGGCCAGCGCGCGATTGATCTTGCCAAAAATTCCCAGCAATATCTGCATTTCGCGGCTGTCCGGGTCCGTGCGCCGCAACAGATGCTTGATCATATCCGGCACGGGTTCGGGTGTGCCATCCTTGTAAAAGCGGCAACGGGTCAGCACCTCATCGACCAGCGCCTCCAGTTGATAGAAATTGCCCGAGGTGGGCAGTTGCCGTGTGCTGCGCGCGGTTTCCGGCCAGTGCTGCCGGGTCAGCTCGAACAGGGTGAGCAGCACGGACTGCGCCAGGTTAAAAGAGGGGTTCTCCACGCTGGAGGGAATGCGCACGAGCCAATGGCAATGGGCCAGGTGCTCGCGGCGGAGGCCGTCGTCTTCCGCGCCAAACAGCAGGGCGGTGCGCGCCGGCGGCCCTTCGGCAATGCTGTCAATCCAATCGGGCAGCAGCACATGCCGTGGCCGGTTTTTGCCGTGCCGGGCAGTGAATCCCACCACTTGCTCCATGGGCTCCAGGGCGGCGTGGAGCGTGTCGTGAATTTGCGCGCGTTCCAGCAGATCGGTGGCCCAACAAGCGGTAATGGCGGCGCGGGCCGGATCATAGCGGGGCGGGGCGACCAGATGCAGATGAACGAAGCCCAGGTTGGTCATGGCTCTGGCCACGGCGCCGACATTCAGGCTGTCCCCAGGCGCCACCAGCACTACGTGGAACTGCTCCTGGGCGGTCGAATCCGGCAGGCTGAGCGGTCGGCGCATGGTTCTGGCACCCCATAGGTATCGTAGATTTAGCGGCTCAAGAACGTAGAAATTCGCAATCGGCGGTTTCATCACCAAGCTAGCACAACTTCCCAGAAATTCGGAACAGAACCTGCCGGCCGGCACTGTCCGGCTGGGCAAGTTGACCACGCTGGATGTGGCCGATATTGCAATGATATCCGCATAGATTCCGCATGATCTGAATATTAGTCCATCCGCCATCGGGAGCTGAATAATCCCTCGAAATCCATAAACGGTGACACCAAATTTATCGTGAAGTGTTGGGAGCGGTGCGGGCTAAAAGGACAGCGGGTGTGGGGAACGAACTTATGGGGGAGTACAAGCAGTCTCAAAATTGCCTGAGTAAGATCAGGATGCAACCGAGTTGAACAAAACCGAGATAAATTTCAAGGTGATAATCCCAACGGGTTACGATGCGCCGGAAGTTGTGGAGCCAGGCAAAGAGGCGACTGTGCCGGGTTTACGACAGGCACGGAGGCGCTTTGAATCGAGAAAACGGTAATCGCCGAGTTGAAGGAGAAGCAGAGCCAGGGTCAAGGCTCACCACTGTACGCAAATCGCCTGGAACCGGATTAGGCTTTTCTTGTGCCACCAGGCCTTGGTATTGTCTAGAGAATGAAAGTAAAGTGCCCCGCCCGGCCCCGGGCCCATGTTTTTGGGTTCTAGCCGGAGAAACAGGGGGCTCGCATGTAGTTCAACAATGCAAGGGTCAAGGGTCATGCAAGTGGAAGGGAAGAAGCTGCGCTTTGGGAATACACTATGGGTGCAGCATGGTGGCGCGAAGGTGAGCCAGCAAAACGATAGCGTGCTAGTGGAAGGAATCGACGAAGACTCGTATCTGAAGATATTCAATAATTTCGGACGCGTGCTAAAGCTGTATACCTTCGAGCCGGAGGCCGGACGGTGGATCGATTCAGCCACCGGTGCAGCGCCAGCACCGTTGGACGAAACCCTGGCCGGGCATGTTCCTCCGCCTGCGGCCAAAGCCCCCCGCAAAGCCGCGACAAAGCCCAGGAAGCCCCGAACAAAAAAAGGAGCAGCCACGGTGGGTGCGCAATCCACTCCCGAAACAGCCGCCCGAAGATCCACACCGGCTTCCAAGGGCAGGGCTACCGCCAGCAAGGCCAAACGCCCCACCACGAGGAAAGCCAAAGGCGCTTGAGGCTAGAGAACTCGTGTTACGCCGCGCTCCCGCCCGTTGACCATTTCCCAAGCCGAGGCCTTTGCCTCTCCAGGGCCCACGGGCAATGCCGTGGTTGCCGCCACGGCCATACGGCAGATATCGGGTCACCTCACGGAACTGTAAGTTGCGCCGATAAAATTATGATTTTCCGTTCTAACCATTCGAGCATCCCATAGTCTGCTTTTCCTAAGCCCGCCCCGTACCGCTGCGCCGACTAAATTGCTGGAAGATACTAAACCGTTCATAAAGATTCCATCCCTACAGCGATTTTGATGTCTATCCAACGTTCAGTGCACGGAGCTTGATTTGAATAGGAAGAGCAATTCCCGTCCAAATAATACGTCCGGGAAATTAATGAATATTTTGATTGCGGTTATTCAGAGATGCTGATATCGCTACCCTTCACATGTCCCATTTAATTGGTTTTATTGGAACGTACTTTCAAGGGTTTCTGCTGGTAAAGTACTTCCATCTACGTTCAATTGTTGCGATCCGAAGGAAAATCTGACTATGGAAAAGAACAGCAATGACAAGGAAGCCGCTCAGCAACTTTTGGTTCAGGTCGAAAAACTGGCCAAAGAAGGAAACAACCAAAAGCAAATAGCGCAAATTCTGGGTTTCAAAACCACTTTTACCCTAAACAACCGCTTGGTAAAGGCCTCGCAAATATCGGGTAAGCCTGTGCCACCTTTTAAGCAAGACAGAAAAGGGCGAAAAGGCTTGAAACCAGTGGAGTTCGTGGAAGTGAAGCGCCGCGGAAAAGGCAATGCCTTTGGCGTAAACATTCCCCAGGAGCCGCTGACAAGAGCGAATTTAAAGCCTGGCGATAAGCTGAGGGTATCCGTGCGTGGAAAGACAATTTCCCTGACAAGGTAGCCGGGAATTGCAGTAGTGTGCAAAGCGAAGCCTCGGGAGGGTGTACGCATGATGTTAGCAATAGTGGGATCAATGGAAGATTATCTGTTTCAGACTTAAAAGGTACTCGAACTCTTCCCGCGCTTCTGCACAGAACTTGCCTTTCCACCGTCACGCCGAATGCTTTGAGCCGCGGCAAGGAAGATGCGGCGAATTCATCACAGCAGTTCCCCAACCGGTCCGTTGGGGCACATCAATGGCTCTTCCCTCCAGATTTCACCCCCGCAAATTTCACCAGGTAAGTGCTGAATTTTACACCAGTAGATGCCTCGCTGGAATTGCGACACTATTTCCATTGCAAGCGCATGAACACTCGCCGTCCGCTCAATTCGCATCCCCGCTCCGCGGCACCGCGGCCTATACTTCTTGGCCGCGCGTGCAGCCAGTTTTAGTACTGTACCTGCTATTGCGACTATCCCGGAGGCACCTAATCATGGTGATAGGCATGCCCGCCGTGGAGTGTCAGCGCCCGGTAAATCTGCTCCAGCAACATCACCCTCACCAACTGGTGGGGAAAGGTCATGCGGGAAAGTGAGATAGTTTCCGTGGCGGATGCCTCGACCCGCTCATCCACGCCATAAGCCCCACCCAGGACGAAGGTCACCCCCCCGGAGCCTTGCTCCCGCAGGTTTCCCAGCAGTTGGGCCAACTCCCGGGAGGAGTGCTGTTTGCCGTTCTCATGAAGCAGGATTACCGGCTCCCGGGGTTGCAAGCGTTTCAGGATGGCGTCACTCTCCACGCGTATGGCGGCCTCCGGCTCACGGTTCGAATGGACCGCGCCCCGCACTTCGATACATTCCAGATTGCTCAGGGGCGTGATTCGTTTAACGAAGCTGGAAACACCTACCCGTGAGTACCCGAGTTTGGTTTTTCCCACCCAAATTATTCGCAAGCCCTGCATGATCGCTTCCGGTACTGGTGGAAACCGCCTGGCCACACCGGCCGGCAGTTAGGGTGCAACCTGGCCGGCCGCAAATTACCCGCCAGCGGCCCAATAGGTATCCAGAAGGTCCCGCGCGGCCTCGGGCACTTGGCGGCTGTTGTGTTTATTCCGAATCTGGGTTGAGGAAATATTGGGCAACCTGAGATTGATGAACTTCAATAACTCCCGCCCTTCATCGCTCCTCCCGGTTCCGTCGCGCCCCATGCGCACGCGCTTGCGCCACCCGGGGGGCAGGCCGCACAGCCAGGCGGCCCTGTCTCCGCGTGCCGGCAGCGGCGCACCGTTGCGCGTCACCACCATTAGCCCCGCCTGCTCCAGGATGCCGCCTGCGTTGTACCATTCGCCAAAGGTCTCGTACACATCCCAGCCCATGGCCAGCATCAGCCGCACCCCTGGATATTTGGAGGCCAGGGCAGCCACGGTCTCCACCGAATAGGAAGGCTGTCCGCGCCGCAACTCCAGATCCAGTACCGATACGCCGGAGATACCACGCAGGGCGCGTTGCAGCATGTCCAGGCGCAAAGTGGCTGGCAAGGGCTCGTCTACCGCCTTGAAAGGATTGCGTGCGGCGGGCACCACGAATACGCGCTGCACGTCTTCCCGCTGCAACAAACCTCGAATCAGGCCCAAGTGACCCAGATGGACGGGATTGAATGTGCCCCCAAACAACACAAACGCAGGCTGATTCCTGGCCGTCATGGTTCCCTTGTCAGATGGAATGGGTTAAAAACATGGATGGATGCATAGCATTTCCATGGGAAGGTTTCCATATGCGCTTTAGCCAACTCCTGCAAATCCAGCCCAATCTTGATCTGAGTCAACTTCAGTTCCGCGCCCAGGGTGCTTCGGACCTTAATTTGATCGTGTTGTTCGCCGTGCTCATTGTGCTGTTGATCGGCATAGGTGTGCTGATCTTTTTTTACATGCGCAAAAAATATCGCATGGAGGAGATGAACCGGCTCCGCGAGGAAACCCGCATCAAACTGTTGACCTCCGAGTTCCACCTCAATGAAAAGGACATGACCTACTTTAAGCTGGTGACCGGAAGCAGCAGCCCGGGCAGGTACATTCCCCTGCTCGAAATAAAAACCGAATTCGAGGAGGCGGCCGAAGCCTTCCGGACGGAAAATCCCAGCCATCCCATCCTGCTCCAGGCGCCCGGTCTGCGCCAGAAGCTCGGTTATGGATTTGGCAACCTGCGCAACAAATTTAATGATACCAGAATGCTGCCTGTCGGCTCCAGGCTGCAATGCCAGATCGCCCAGGCCAGCAAGGACATCGTGTTCCTTACCAATATCCTGGGATCTACCGAGCACAATATTTTCATCCGCCCTCCCCACTCCGGCGGCAAGCCCGTGAGTATTGCCAAATTCCCAACGCTCACCCTGAAAATCAGCCGCGAAGGCGACGCCGAGTACGAGATTACCGCCAAGGTTATTGGCGAGACACCGAATGAAATGAAGGCGGTCATACTGGAGCACACGCAGGATATCCAGCGCCTGATGTTCCGCAATGCTCCCCGTATTGACACAGCGGTGGATGGCAAGTTTTATCTGGTCAAACAGGACCAGGCCGAGGAGCGCTCCCATAACAAGTTTAAAATCGCCGATTCCAGCTATTCATTTGTCGGCAAGATCAAGGACCTCAGCATTGGCGGTGCGCTGGTCGTGATTGAGCTAACCGAACTGAGCCCACAGGTTGGGGATTGGGTGGTGTTCAAAATTCCCGAAGCCCAGATCAACGAAGACCTGGTGGGCGAGGTGATGCGGCTCACAACCCTGGAAGGCAACAACCTGCAGGTGCACCTGCGGTTTACCGGCATCAAGGAACTGGACCGCCTCAAAATGAACAAGTTTTTGCAAACCCTTCAATCCTCCGATACTCAGCAGGCCGCCGGCGCCTAGCCGCTGGCTGGATTCCGCATGCTTCTCTAAAGGGCAACCGGGCGGGACGCGGCCCCGGCCGGCCAGGAATCAACCCTGGACTCGGTGTGGATTGAATTGTATAAGCGAATTGAGTTCGCGCCACGCACCTCTCCCTGCAATGTTGACACGGACGCTTGATGAAGCAGATCAAATCTCTCATCCGCACCATCCCCGACTTTCCCAAGCGGGGGATCGAGTTCCGGGACCTGACGACGCTGTTTCTGCACCCGGAGGGATTCGAGCGCACGATTGACCAACTGGCGCGGCAATACTCGGATCATAAAATCGACATGGTGGTGGGGATCGAGTCCCGCGGGTTTATCGTGGCCGCACCTCTGGCGGTGAGCATGGGCAAGGGCTTCGTTCCAGTGCGCAAGCCTGGCAAATTGCCCGGCGCATCGATCGGGGTGGAGTATCAATTGGAGTATGGGGTGGACCGGCTGGAAATTCACGCCGACGCCCTGCAACAAGGCACGCGGGTGCTGATGGTGGATGACCTGCTGGCCACCGGCGGAACCATGGAGGCGGCCTGTAAGCTGGTGGAGAAGTTGGGCGGCGAGGTCGTCGCCTGCGCCTTCGTGGTGGAGCTGGTGGATCTGAAGGGCCGGGGGCGCCTGCACCGCTATCCCGTATCGGCGCTGGTGGAATTCGAGGGGGATTGAGCCATGCCCATCAATCTGCGCCCACAATCCACCGCCCATCCGCTGGAGCTGCCCGAAGAGGAATACGAGCGGCTGGTGCAGCGCAAGGACGGGGGTTGGAGCAGCTGCGCCGACGAAACAGAATGGCTCGCCAAGCTGCACTATTTGCGCTCGGGATTTGAACTGGCTAAGCTGAGCAGCGCCGAATTTGAGGCACGTGAATTCCGGCTGGTCATGAATTGGCTGCGGCGCTTTACCAGGTAAGTTAGGCCGCGCCACGGCCCACCGGTTTTTTCCAATCCCAACAGGATGATCGCGGATGGCTCAGGAAGAAAAAAATCCGGGAAAATCCCCTAAGCAGGTGGCCGAAATTCTGGGAATTGGCCACCTGGAAACACATTTTTTTGTTTGCACCGGCCCGGATTGCTGTACCCCCGAGACAGGCATGGAAACCTGGCAGGCGGTGAAGGCCAAAGTGAAGGAACTTTATCCGCGTCTATCCGAAGCGAAGATGTACCGCAGCAAGGTGGGTTGCCTGCGCATCTGCAAGCAAGGCCCCATCGCCGTAGCCTATCCTCAAGGCAAGTGGTTTCAAGGTGTCACTCCCGACAAGGTGGACGAACTGCTGGATTACCTGAATTCGGGCAGTACGGAACCCCATCCGCTGGAATTCAAGACCCACCCGCTTCCTGCGCGAACCTGAATCCGCGCCTACCGCGCCACATCGCTTATGCGGTGCCGCACCCATCGCCATTGCCATGCCAGACGCCGCCTTGTATCTGAACGCCGAGCGCCTGCTCGAGCTGCTCACGCCCGATGCCGCCCTGCAGGCCGTGCAGGCTTTCTTCGGGTCCCATTCCAGGGAGCAGGTTGCCGCGCCGCCACGCATCCATCTCCCCGTACCGGGACAAAACACCGTGGGGCTGTACATGCCCGCGGCCACCAGCGGCTATGTGGGCGTCAAGATCGTGCATCTGATGCCCGAACGCCGGCCGGCGGTGGAAGCCGAGGTGTTTCTCTACGATGCCGAGACCGGCAAACTTCTGTTCTGGGGAGACGGCAAACCGCTCACCGGGCTGCGCACGGCGGCGGTGTCCACGGCGGCCACCCTCAGGCTGCTGCCGCGTTGCGAGCGGTTGCTGGTTTACGGCGCCGGAGTGCAGGCCGCCGCCCATGTATCCGCCTTTGCGGCGGCATACCCGGAACTGCACCGCATCGAGGCGGTAACCCGGAGCGTGGATAGCTTCCGGCGCTTGCAGGCGCTGCTGCCCGCCGCCCTGCGGGAGCGGGTCACCCATTGCACCGAGCCCGCCGCGGCCCTCGCAGGCGCGCAATGCGTGATCACCACCACTCCCGCCACCGAACCGCTGTTTGCCTGGGAAGCACTTTGCGAGACCTGCCACATCACGGCCATTGGCTCGGCCACCCTGGACATGAACGAAATTCCGCCGCAAGCCTATCTGGAAAGCCGGGTCTGGGTGGACACCACGGGTGCCCTGCGGGAAGCGGGGGACAGCCTGGCCGCAATAAGGCAAGGCTGGCACCAGGGACGGCTGGAGGGCGATCTCTTCGATCTGCTGGGGGCACAGCGGGCCGCCGTTCCATCCGGCGGCCATACCCTGTTCAAATCCGTTGGCAATGCCGCCCAGGACCTGGCCATATTTATACATCTGTGGGAACTGCTCATGCGGGAGGCATAAGGGATCTCTGTCTGGCGAATATGCAGTGGGGGATTTGCCCCCAACACCCCCACCAGGAGGGACGGCAATGCTGCGAGACCCGCGTTGCTTCCCCCTAGATTTTCTTCCATGAAATTATTGGGCTAATCACGACGGATGAGCTGGGTCTGGGTGCCCAGCTTGGCGATGCTTACTTCCACCTTGTCTCCGGACTTGAGGAAGGCCGCCGGATCGTTCATGCCCACGGCCACCCCCTCGGGCGTGCCGGTGGTTACCACGTCCCCCGGCTCCAGAGTCAAGTACTGGCTCAGATACCATAGGCAGTGGGGCACGGAAAAAATCATGTCGTTGGTGTTGCTCTTCTGCCGGAATGCGCCATTGACCTTGGTACTCACCTCCAGATTGGCGAAGTCGGGCAGGTCGTCGGGGGTGATCAGGAAGGGGCCCAGCGGCCCGAAGCTGTCCGCGCTCTTGCCTTTCACCCACTGGCCGCCCTGTTCCAACTGATGATGTCGCTCGCTCACGTCGTTGCAGATGGTAAAGCCCGCAATGTGGGCCAGGGCATCCGCTTCGGAGGCCAGATTGCGCACGGTATCCTTGATCACAAAAGCCAGCTCGACCTCGTAGTCCAGCTTCTCGCTGCCCCGGGGCAGCAGGGTAGGGTCATCAGGCCCACAGATGCATGAGGTGGCCTTGGTGAAAACCACGGGCTCGGACGGAATTTCGCTGCCCACCTCCTTGGCGTGCTGCTTGTAGTTGAGTCCGATGGCCAGAAATTTATGGGGCCGCGCCACGGGCGGGCCCAGGCGCGTGCCGGCGGGCACTTGCGGGCAGTCGTCCGGGTGCGCCGCAAGTTCCCGTAATTTGTCCAGGCCACCATCGGCGAAGAACCGCGGGGTATAGTCGGAAATTTCCCCCGACACATCCCGGCGCGTGCCGTCTTCCTGTTCAAACCCGGGCTTTTCGGCGCCGGGTTCTCCAAAGCGGATCAATTTCATTGGTTTGCTCTCCCTTATCTCGTGCTGGCCTCATCGCTACCCGGGCGGGTCCGGGCCCACGGCCGCAGCAAGGCCTCCCGCGCCGGCCCTAAATCCATTCGGCGGCGGACGTGCGCTCATTGGTCAGATTGCCCGTGTTCACGGTGGATTTGGGCTCCAGCAGCAGCACATGCGCTTCTTCTTCGGCGACGGGACAGTGTTCCACGCCCCTGGGGATCACCGCAAGCTCTCCCGGCTCCAACCACAGATCGCCATCGCGCAGCTTGATTTGCAGGCGGCCCTTGATCACCAGGAAAAGCTCGTCCTCTTCCTCGTGCTGGTGCCACATGAACTCGCCCTGCAATTTGACCAGCTTCACATGGACGTCGTTCACTTCCCCCACGATCTTGGGGCGCCAGTGCTCCTCGAAGCGGCTGAACTTCTCCGCCAGGTTTACCTTTTCCATGCGCATGCTCCTATCCCTGCGAGACGAGACCCCCATCCCCGTTCAGCAGCGGTTCCAGGGCGTCGGCCAGGCCGTCGGCATCGTTATCGCCCGTCACCAGATCCGCCACTGCCTTCAGCTCATTCGTGGCGTTGCCCATGGCAATGCCCAGCCCCGCCCCGGCGATCATGTCCAAATCGTTGGCCTCATCACCGATGGCAATCACAGACTGAGGACGCCGCACGGCCTCGGGAAACATCCCCTGGAAGGCCGCCCACTTGGAAGTTGCCGGATGAAAAAACTCGGTGATCTTGCCGAAGTTACGGTTGAGAAACAGCACCATGCTGTGGTTGCGGCTGCGGTCTTCCAGCCGCGCCATCACCCTTGCCGAAGCCGCTTCGAATTGCGCGCCGGAACCCAGGGCTGCCACCTCCACCACCGCCGGTATAGGAGCCCCCGGCAGATTATCCGCCACGCGGCACAGGGCATGATGACGCCCGATATAGGCCTCAAAATGGGGATGGCCTTGCAGCGAGGCCACGTAGAACAGCGGCGGCCCGGGATGCCGGTGGGAGAACACGAGCACGGAAAGCCCCTCGGCAAGGAGGGCTTCCGCAATCTCCGGCCATGCAGCCGCGGCAAGACAATTGGTGTAGCTGACGGCCTCCACGCGCGGGGTGAGCCCCACGGCGCCGCCATTGGAGATGAGATGAAAGGGCAGTCCCAGCGGTTCTCCCACCCGCAGCAGGGAGGGGTAGGTGCGCCCCGAAGCCAGCACCAGCTCCAGGCCGGCCTGCACGGCACGGCCCAGCGCCGCCCGGCTGCGCGGCGTGATCTCCCCCCTGCTGTTGAGCAGGGTGCCATCCATATCCACCAGGAGATAGCGCCAGGGCAGGCCGGGTTCCATGCAAGCGCCTTATTCGGGGGACTGGCCCACCTTCAACAGCCACTCCACCTTTTCCACCATGTCGTCCGCCCGGGCGTTCAACTCATCCTCGGTCAGGTTGGCGATGGGGTGCGGCATTTCCAAAAAACGGTATTTGGCAACGCCCCAACTCTTGGCCATCTCCTCCCCGGTGACGTGGAAGGGATCGGTAATAATGGAGACCGCAGGGATACCGGCTTTTTCCAGCAGAATTCCGTCGAGCACACTGCCCGAGCTGCAGGAGCCTCAGTCACCAATCCCGGCAATGACAAAGTCGGCCTTGGTCTTGAATTCCTTGACCGCCTCTTCCGTCAGATGATGGCTGGCCGACTGCTTTGTGTCCAGATGCACCATTTCCATCTTGTGCTTGGCTTGCAGCCGCTCGGCGATCTTTTCCAGCAGCACGCGGGAATTGTACTTGGTGTTATCCACCAGCCCCACTTTCAGCCCCTCGAAATTTTGGGGTCGCGGAGCGTAGTTAATCGCCTCTTCCTGCGAGGAGATCGTGGGATCGAAGACGTCCATGCTCATGGCAGGCTCCTTATGCAATTGCCCTCAACTGCCCGTGGTGCGGGCCGCCCAGGGCGGATGGCCGGAACAATGCCCGGCGTCGGCGGCGGTAAAAATTCCGCGCGTAGCGCAGCTAGGGCGCCTCTACGGCGGTGGTCACGCTGCGCGTGGTCTTGTGACTGCCCCAGCCGGTCAGGCAGGCGGAAAAGCTGCCCGCATCACCCCCGGCCACGACAATGGAAATATCCTCGGGTTTGCGCACCGCATGGCGGAATTCGTGCTCGTCCTCCGGCACGATCTCTCCCGGCAGGCGTCCGGCGCGCTTGCAATCGGCGATGGAGCGCTTGGCCTGGTCGAACAGGTATTGCTTAATCTGGGCTTTGCTCCAACCGCTTTCCCGCAACACGTTGGTATGCTCTCCGGCGAACACCACGAACACGTCCTGCTGCCCGATGATGTTCATGGAGCCCCGGTTTGCCAGGGCGTCGGCCATGCCCAGCAG
>JAPUIH010000208.1 GCA_027297205.1 SAR324 cluster bacterium
TCCGTGTCACGGGCGAGATCCAGATCAATTGTCGACGCGGAATCCTGCCTGCTGAAGAATTTCGATTGGGAAACCACCTGAGCAATGAACGCATTATTCTGATTGACCTGCGCCTCGAGCGCGAACATCCGGAATTTGCGCTCGGTCTCGAATTCCTTCCCTGGACTCTGCAATCGAATTTTTCCCAGCTGATAATGGGCAATCAACGGACCGAACCGCTTGCCCAGCAGGAACGAGTAGCCCGTGTCGCTCTTTCCGCTGCTAACCAGCCGTCTTTGTGGATTGAGGTTGGAGGTCAGGGGCGCCTTGTAGGACAACTTGATGCTCAGGGAAGGGAGGAAAAAGCTGCCCGTGCTAAGGTTCCACTTCACGTTCAGCACCGGGTCCTGGGGCTCGGCGGTGAATGGCTGGGATGTGTTGTGAATGAATTTTCCGTCGAGAATCAGATAGTAGTCGAAGCGGTCCCGGTCCGCCGCTTCGCGGTTGGTGTTGACGGCGTTGAATTGCTCCTCGACTTCCAGGATTGCATCGTCCAGCCCACCCCCGCCCAGGGATATCCAGGCCAGCTCTATACTCAGTTCGAGACGCTCTTTCCAGCCGTACCTGATCTCGAACATGTGCCGTTCCATTTCCACGTCAATATAGGCGCCATAGCCGTTACCCAGAAAATTCACCTCAGTCAGCCCGGCGTCTACATCCGCAGGGGTAATCACACAACTGCAAGGCGGATTGGCCACATCGGGCCGCTCGTTGTCCTGGGTGTTGATGAACGTGCTGGTAACAGCGAACTGGTAGGTAATCCGCAGGTCGCCCTTGGGAATGGTCAACGCCTGATCCGGTGAGAAATCCAGGTATGGCAGGGTCGGCGGGAAGAAGCTCCGAATCGCGACGGGTCCCAGACCACCGTTGCCCCCACCCCTTTGCCCATAGGCCGGCACGGCAAGGAACAATCCCAGCAAAACAAAAACTGCGGCTTTGATTGTAACGAAGCGTCGCATAAAGACCACGGCAGGTTGCCAAATCCTTGAAAATAGAGAAAAATGCCTATCCGCATTCCTGCGAAATAGGTCCATATAGGTAAAAATCGGTATTTCTTTACCAAACTTGAGTACGATATTGGTTGCCTCTTTGCACGTGGGACCAGCTTTGAATGCAGCACCGCGGGGGCAGGATTTCCCCTCCCTATTTCCCTTAAACGTGGGTTTTGCCTGGTGTGACCAAAGCGAAGACCCCGGCGCACGGTTACTACCGGAGGAAAATGCGCTGCTGGGTCTGACCGCCTCGGCGAAAAGGCGGCGGGATTTCACCCTGGGGCGCTGCTGCGCACGCACCGCACTGGCCCGGCTGGGCCATGGAGAGCCAGGCCAGGCGCCGCCGCCGATTTTGCGCGGCGAAGGCAGGAAGC
Organism: SAR324 cluster bacterium; assembly: GCA_027297205.1. Classification (GTDB taxonomy): domain Bacteria; phylum SAR324; class SAR324; order SAR324; family JACQKK01; genus JAPUIH01. Next base: position 1,406 of record JAPUIH010000208.1, read on the forward strand.
CCCGCTGGCCACCGGGCATCGTAGGGGCGATCACCCACACCGGCGGCTTTGCTGCCGCGGCGGTGGCGGCCGATGGTGACTATTTGGGCATCGGGCTCGATCTGGAGCGGCTCGGGCGGCGCACGCAGCGCCTGTCGCGAAAAATCCTGCGGCCCGAGGAACGCCTGGAACTGGAGGCCCTGCCCGCCGAGAAGCGGGACACCCAGGCAACCGTGATATTCTCCGCCAAGGAAAGCATCTACAAGGCGCTTAATCCCGCCACAGGCGTTTACCTGGGCTTCCAGGACGCCCGAATCGCATTGAGCGGGCCTCCTGATGCGGCGGAAGGCGCACTAAACTGGCGGCTCTGCAAGTCCTGCGGACCGGCGCTCCCAGCAGGATTCACAGGCGAGGGGCGTTATGCCCGCAGGGGTGATTTTGTACTGACGGCGGTGTGGGTCACCCATCCCTAGACCACGCCGGGGGCGGAGCGCGGATGGTTCCGGGCGCCGGGCGCTTGCGTGAGATTTATGCGATTATGGAATCACAAATCGATACCAGAATGAGCTTTTGACCAGGACGGACTTGCAATGGCGGACAAGACAACGGAGTTGACCTGTGACGTGGTGGTGGTGGGTGCGGGCAATGCCGCGCTGTGCGCGGCTCTGGCGGCAAGGGAGTCGGGGGCTGGGGTGCTGGTGCTGGAAGCGGCGCCGGAGGAATTGCGCGGAGGCAACAGCCGCTTCACCGGCGGAATCGTGCGCATGGTGTTCAACGGTGTGGAGGACCTGGAGCAAATCTACGACGATCTGACCGAGGACGAAAAGGCCAATGCGGATTTCGGCAGCTATACCGCGGAAGACTTCTTCAACGACATGGGGCGGATCACCCAATACCGCACAAACCCCGACCTATGCGAAGTGATGATCGACAAGAGCCTCGAATCCTATCTGTGGATGAAATCCAAGGGCGTAAAATTCATGCCGCCTTACAACCGGCAGGCCTTCAAGGTCGATGGCAAGTTCAAGTTTTGGGGCGGCCTGGCGGTGGAAGTTTGGGGGGGCGGCGAAGGGCTGGTGAGCGCCCTGTTCAACGCGGCGGAGCGGGAAGGCATTAAGGTCATGTACAACACCCGTGCCACCGCTTGCCTGCACGGCGACGAGGGCGTGCACGGCGTGCGGGCACTCAGCGAGGGCCGCTCGGTGGAGATTCAAGCCAAGGCGGTGGTGCTGGCCGCGGGCGGATTCGAATCCAATGCGGAGTGGCGCACGCGCTACCTGGGGCCCGGCTGGGACCTGGCCAAGGTGCGGGGCACCAGGTACAACCTGGGGGACGGTATCCGCATGGCCCTGGACGTGGGCGCCATGCCCTATGGCAACTGGTCGGGCTGCCACGCGGTGGGCTGGGACCTCAATGCCCCGGAATTCGGCGACCTGAGCGTGGGCGACGCCTTTCAAAAGCACAGCTATCCTTTCAGCGTGATGGTGAACATTGAGGGCAAGCGCTTCGTGGACGAGGGCGCCGACTTCCGCAACTACACCTATGCCAAGTATGGGCGCGCGGTGCTGGAGCAACCGGGTCAGGCCGCCTGGCAGATTTTCGACCAGAAGACTAAGCATCTTCTGCGGGACGAGTACAAAATTCGCCGCGTCACCAAGGTTACGGCGGATACCCTGGCGAGTCTGGCGGACAAGATGGAGGAAATGAACAAAGAACAGTTGCTGAAGACCATTGCCGAATTCAATACCGCGGTCATGACCGAGGTGCCCTTCAATCCCAATGTCAAGGACGGCCGTGGCACCACCGGCCTGGACTTACCCAAATCCAACTGGGCCAATACCATCGACGAGCCTCCCTTCGAGGCCTATGGCACCACCTGCGGGCTGACTTTTACCTTTGGCGGGCTGCGCATCGACACCAACGCCCAGGTGCTGGACACCAGCGAACGGCCCATGCCAGGGCTCTATGCCGCGGGGGAACTGGTGGGCGGGCTGTTCTATTTCAACTATCCGGGCGGCACGGGCCTTACTTCCGGCACGGTATTTGGCAAGATTGCCGGGGAACACGCCGGGCAGCGCGCCATGGCCCAGGTCGCCACCGCCATGGCCCAGCAGCGCTAAAGGCTAGTCCGGAGCGGGGGCACCTTCCGCATGCAAGGGCGGCGTAGATGAATTCGTTAACCGGAGTGGGTACGCCCAAGTTCCTTCCCCAGGCGCACGGCGGTGCCCTGCAGTGCTTCCACCTCCAGCCTGCGACCCTGTTCCAAATCGATTAGCATTGAGGGCTTTGTGTCAGGGGGCTTGCCGTCCAACATGGACAAAATTTTATCGATAAGATCATGATCCAGCTTAATCCCCTGGCAATTTGCTAACGCTTCGATTTCCCTCATGGAATCCACGAGGAGGGCGCGCGTATTCGGGTCGTCCATGACCGTTTTTTCCGGCAGGCGGAGCACCGAGGTCACGCCCGCAACAGCGACCATTGCAACGTATTTGCTCCAAATATCTTTGCGAATGTCCGGGGATAATTCAGCCTCGATACCTGCGGCGTTAAACATGCCATGAACGGCCTTACATCTAGCGCTGCTTCCGCCCCTCAGTTCGCCGTAGATTAGACGGTCCATAGCCAAATGACGAACCACTCCTGGTTCTACAATATTGGCGTTGACGTACACTGTGCCGCCCAGCACATGGTCCGATCCTACGGCGTCACCGATCTCCTCGGCGGCGCATACGCCATTGAGCAGGGGAATCACCATCGTTTCTTCACCGATCATGGGCCTGATGGCCTGGATCGCCTCGCCTATGTCATAAGTCTTGACGCATATCACCACCAAATCAACCAAACCAACCGTGGCCGGATCGTCGGTAGCCCGAATGTCCGGAAGTGCAAAATCCCCCAGTGCCGCGCTTTCCACCCGCAGGCCACGGCTTTGCAGCGCATTCAGGTGCGCACCACGGGCGATCAGGACCACATCCTCGCCCGCCTTTGCCATGCGCCCCCCGTAGAAGCCACCCACGCCTCCGGCACCCATAATCGCAATTTTCATAACAACTTTTTTGTCCAAACTCCCGATTCCTCAATCTAGGTCTTGGGAAGGAAGTCCCGGAGGACTCTTCTAACCGCACCCGGCGCGACGGGCAGCCCGAACCTTTCAATGTAGACTGTACTCCAAATTCACCGCATTTCTGTATCTGGGGAATTGATCGAGTTTAATAAAACGGATATATTGTTTACCCATCCGGAGCAAAAAAAGACCCAGGACTATATCACAGGCCGTTTTGGCTGATCGTGAGAGGTTTGACTATGTCCGTTCATTTACAGAACGAAATCGAAAACCTGAAAAAGAAAATCATCTCCCTTGGCGCGGATGTGGAGGCGAACCTGCACATGGCCGTAAAGTCGCTGAAAACCAGAGACATGGTGCTGGGGAAAAAGATCATCCAGGCCGATCAGATGATTGACAAGCGGGAAGTGGACTTGGAGGAAGAATGCCTGAAAATCCTGGCCCTGCACCAGCCGGTCGCCATTGACCTGCGGTTCGTGATTGCCGTTTTGAAGATCAATAATGATCTGGAGCGCATTGGCGATTTGGCGGTGAACATCGCAGAACAAGCGGTGTTCCTGTCCGCTCAGCCCCCCATAGATATTCCTTTTGATTTCAGCGGAATGGCTGAAAAAACAAAGTCCATGCTTCGCAACAGCCTAGAGGCGCTGGTGAACGTGGATCCGGCTTTGGCCCGCGCCGTATGCGCCGCCGATGACGAGGTGGATGCAATTAACCGGGAGATGTACTCTCAGGTACAAGACGGAATTAGGGAAGACATCAGCAAGATGGAATGCCTGATTCATTATTTGGGGGCGGCGCGGCATCTGGAAAGAATCGCCGACTTGGCCACCAACATCGGCGAGGACGTGATTTATATGGTGGACGGAGAAATCGTGCGCCACAAGACGGAAGATTTTCGCAACCTCGTTTCCGGCTAAACCCAATATTCCTCCTCTTCCTCGCAGCCGCCATCGCGGCGCCGTACTGTTTTGCCACAAATTGGCCTCCCTTTTGCTTTCACTTCAAGCGGATAGATCGATTTTCCAACTCAACGGCATGGAGGCCAGAGCGATGTCCCCGGAAACCCAGGACCTGGAACAGTTCTTCCAGCAGATTCAAAAGCCTGACGATGCGCCAGGCACGGCACCAGAGTTTGACTCCTTCTTCGAAAAACTCTCCTCAATCGACGACCTGGTATTGTCCGCCGATGCCGGAGGAACCCCAGCGCCGCAACCCGCGCCTGTTACCACTAACCGGCGTACCAAGAGCGCCCCAAAGTACGCTAAGCAAAGTACCGCTCAGCCGAAAGCAAGGCAGAAAATGGAAGTGTTGCGCAGCGACCACCTGGACAATATGAACAAGAAGGTGATTCGGGCCCGGAAGTTTCAAAACGGCCTGCTGACTGCGATGAAACTCGGGGTGGCGGGCCTGTTGCTGTTTGGTGTGGGACTCGCATCCGGTTGGATGGCCCTTTCCCTGCCGAACAGGGTTCAAGTGGGGCCGACCAGTGTTTTCGAGATTCCCGCCACCGGAAAAACCTCCACTGCTGCCGCAGAGCAGGTTGGAGACAGGATGGATATGATCGAGAACGATGCGATCGTGCGGGATGACGAGGATATTGTTGGCATAGACACTCCCGTGATTGCCGCCGCACCGGCGGTGGAGGCCAAGACCGCTTCGGCCCTGAAGACGCATCCCAGCGGCAACGCAGCGCGTAGCGCCAAGAGTGACCCGGAATTCGCCATCCAGGTGGGAGCTTGTCAGTCACGCTACTGTGTGGACGCCTACCGGAAATTGCTCCTGAACCACGTCAGTTCCGATGCAATACAAGTGATTGAAAGACCCAACGCTGGAACCAATGCGACCATTCAGCGGATCCGGGTAATCTCCTCCAATAGGTCCGATGCGCGGAAACTGAAGGCGGTCCTTGCCACGGCGGACGCCCGCTTCAAGGACGCCTACGTGATCGCCCTGCCGCGGTCGCCCTCAAGCTAAGCAACTTCATTGTACAGTTGTGGAAGAGGGAGGCCGGCGAGCTTGACTTTCCTCCCGCGTGACTCTGCGCCGTATTTTCTACGCCGCGGCACGTTACGCCAAAGGCGGATTCACCCTGCATCACCGCAATCCCATGCGGGGCTGTGCGCGGCCAGCCCTAGAATGTGGCGTGACCGCTCCTAAGTAACTTATATCGCTGGGTAATCTTTGGATGCCGGCCCACAGCCGAACCGGGAGGCATGAGGATCACATCAATTGAATCCGTCAAGAACGCTCGGCAAATTCCCTAGAAGCCGAACCGGAGGCCCAGGGATACCATGTTTCCATCTACTTTGAAGTCCTGCCCGCCGCTCTTGTTGTTTGCGCTGCCCTGAATCTGGTGATACCCGACATGTATATCGAACACGGCGGCAAATGGAATGCCCAGGGTCACGAAATACTGAAATAAACTTGCGGACTCGTAGATTGTCGCGCCCCCGCTTTCCACCACGTCCGCCTTTCCAATTCCGATGCCAAGCCCAATGTTGATGAATGGCGTTGGCAGGTCGATAAACGCATCAAACA
>JAPUIH010000209.1 GCA_027297205.1 SAR324 cluster bacterium
ACAACGTGATATACCGTGTGCCCTGGGATTTCAATTGGCCCTGCGCAGCCAGCTACCAAACCAGCTACCAAGTAATTATCAGGAGTTTAAATTTCACGCTAAGTTGCTGATATAATTAAATCGGAGAGATGACTGAGAGGCCGAAAGTGGCAGATTGCTAATCTGTTGTAGGGGTTAACCCTACCGAGGGTTCGAATCCCTCTCTCTCCGCCAGCGAGTCCCTGCATCCAAGCCCGGGTGCAGGGACTTTTGCTTGTTGGTGGGTAATTTCAAAGGGATAGATTTCTCTCCCGCTATTCTCTCTCCAATTCCAGCCCACATTCCGCGGCAATTTCCCCGCAAATGTCCCTGTTTTCTCTGTTGACCGGTAAGCAGTTGGGGTTTTGGGATTGTTGGATCAGGCGAAACCGAATTTTTACAGCTGCTCAGACCAAGAGTGAGGGATATTCCCGAGGAGTTTTTTTAGGGAAAGGGAGCGGGGCTGGTTTCCTGTCAGGATCGCCTCGGTGATGTCAGGGGCGAGGTCGGCCAGTCTGTCCAGTCCGCGCATGATTTTCGCGCGCCGAGCCCTTACCCCAAAGGATTGTCCGAAACAATACCGCCTTCCGCGCCGGGATGGAGCGGCAGGCCGGATTGGCGGAATAACTGCTCCCCTAGGTAGCGGGCCACCTCGGCCATGCCGAACTTCCCGGCGGCTGCTTCAGCCTCGGGGTTGTAGTTGGTGTTGGTGTTCACGTCGTAGGTGTATATGTCGCCCACACCATCGGTGATGAATTCGATCCCGGCGATCTCAATGCCGTTGGAGGCCAGGAACGCCTCGTAGGTTTTCAGTATCGGATGGCCGATCCCCTCGAGCACACGAAACATGGGCTCGCCTGGCTGGGCCTGGGTACCGTCGGCATCGGAGACGGCTGCGCTCCCATTGCCCTCCTCGGCGTCTTCCACCGCGCAGACATCGGCCGGGCACAGTTCGAAGCCTTGGCTGGTGTTGACTCGCACGGCGTAGAAGAACCGGCCGCCGATGAACTCCGCCCGCACGATATAGGGCTCAGGCGCGGCGATGTACTCCTGCAGCAGCGAAATCCCGTCCACCGGCGCCTCGTAGGCGTCGCTCTCAACGTAGGCGCGCAAGGCTTCGATGCTTTGATAGAGCTGTACACCGTGACCCTTGCCGCCCCGGTTGGGCTTGAGAATCAGCGGTCCCTGGGGCCAGGACTCCCGGGCGGTGGGAACGATCAACTCCCGGCCCGCCACCACCACGGTACGCGGGGTGCGAACACCATGGGCGTTCAACGCGCCGTACTGGGCGGCCTTGCTCAATTCCAGTTGCAGGGCCCGGCTGTTGTTGACGACACGGCGGCCGTAGCCCTCCAACCACGCCAGTACTGCTCCTGTAAACTGGGCGCTGTGTTGATGGCCGCGCGTGAAGGCGGAGGCGCTCATCCGGTTGTAGAAGATCCCCTCGGGCGGCGGCTGGCTCAAATCGAGCCGCCCCTCGTCCAGAAACCACTCTTCATGGAGCAGTCCCTGCTCGGCAAAGGCCCGCCGCAACGGCTCCAGCCACGCATCGTTCTCATGCAAAACAAAAATCTTCCCAATCACGGCTTTCTCCCGGGACACGAACAGCGCAAGCAGACAAGGTGCAATCGAATCATTTCCCTAATGGTAGTCACCAGAAACAGAATTGTCTACAAAAACAACAATAAAAACAATGGCTTACTGTAATGGCAGTCTGGTATTCCATGCCTTTGTGACAGTGGGGGAGGTCCGGCAACGGGAGTTTTCGGCAGGGGCGCGGCATATTGAACAAGTACAAGCGCCAGAATCTAACCCCCTTAGATTGATCCAGTTTCAATGTTAGAGTTGGGGCTGGTGAGCTTGCCCCCTTTCCTGTACCAGGATCTATGCGAATTTTCCGGTATCCCCGTCCGGGTTCTCCCGGCCTGCTGAAATGAGATTCATTGGGGGTCAGGCTGCCCAACGCACTGTGGTACGTGCCTCATTGACAGTGCGGGGGGATGGCAATAGAGTGTTTGCATCGCGCTTAGCCCTTGTCCCCCGTTCCATGCCAGCGACCTCTTTGGTTAAAGGTGGATATGACTGAGGCTATCATTCGAATGGGGATTATACTGGCATCGATATATTCATCCATGGGTTGGGCGGGCGAACATCGGTAATGCGGGTTTCACTTGCTTAAGGAGATTACTATGTACACCAAGAAGGCAACAGCCTTGCTTCTCGGCGCCACCTTGGTACTGGTTGCGGCCGTCAGCACGCTTCAGGCGAAGGAAATCCGCTGGGGCACTTCCCGAATCGGCTCCTCGGGCCACCGGGCCGTCACCAACCTGGCCAATGTGATGAAGGGCAAGTTGGCAGGGTATGACATTACCGTGCAGCCCACTCCCGGTGCGATCCTGACCGTGAAGGGCTATGCGATGGGTAAATTCGAAGGATATTATGGCTCCGACATCGCCTTTTTCGAGTACGCCAACAGCATTAAGCGTTTCAAGGGCTTCAAAGCCCAGGCCCAGCGTGATCCGGTACAATCCTTCTGGACCTTCACTGTCGAGATGGGCGTCGGTATCCATGCCCGAGACATAGGCAAAATTACGAACTGGGGAGACCTCGCCGGTCTGGATTTTTTTACCGGGCCTCGCCCCTGGGACACCCGTGCCCAACTGGAACGCGCCTTGGGAGTGCTGGGCGTCAAATTCAATTACAAGGAAGTTAGCGTCAAGACGGCCGGATCTCTCCTTGAGAGCGGAAGCTTCAGGGCGCTCGGGGTGTATACCAACGCCGAGGCCACCACTGCCGGTTGGATCCAACAGGCTTCGCTGCAAACCGACTGGGCCGCCCTGAACCCCAGCAAGGCGGAAATCAAAAAACTCAAGGCCGCCGGCTTCAAGGTGGTGCAGGTTTCCACAAAAGTCTTCGGCAAGCGGAAGACTCATGTGGCCAAGCAGACCATGCTACCCTTCTACTATGGGCTGCATCTCGGAATGGATGTGTCCGCCCAGGACATGTACACAATCCTGAAGGCAATTGAAGCCAACGCCGGTGCACTGGCGAAGGCCGACAAGGGATTCAAGCAGATCGAGAATAATATGGTGGGAATGCAAGTACGTGGAGTAACGGCTGCGGTCAGCTTGGTAAAAATTCATCCAGGCCTGGCCAGGTACATGAAGGAAAAGGGCGTCTGGCAGTCCAAGTGGGATTCCCGCGTGGCCAACTAAAGGCCAAGCGCCCATGAAAACCTTGTAGGTCAAGAAGGGGCGCGGGCGGTTCGCCGGCCGCGCCCTTTTCTCATTTCACATTCCGTGGGTTCCCCTACATGACAAATGCTTCCGTGCCGGGGACGAGGGCGTATGCGGTAATCAATACTCTCTACTACCTCCTCTCGGCCGCTTTCTTCGCCTACCTGTTCAATTACTACATTACGACCGCCGGCGGAGAGGTTTTGCTGGCCTTTGTCCTGGTGCCGATCACCTATGTGATTTACACGCTCGATGCCCTGCGGAAATGGGATTTCTATCCTCGCCTGCTCCCAATTCTCAATTATCTGATCGCCGCCGTATACAGCATTCTCTGCTTCACCATCTCCGTTTACATGTTCGTGGAGTTCGAAGAGCTTGGCACAGTCCGCGCCGGATTTTGGAATCCGACGGATATGTGGCTCGGCGGCGCCATGTTCATCCTGGTGATGGAATTTGCCAGAAAGCGGTATTTTGTGCTGTTCGTCTTCAACATCATATTGATTCTCTACGCCGTGTACGGCTGGATTGTGCCGGGAATGTTCTATCATCCCGGACTGGAATGGGAACGCATTATCACCTCCATGAGCCTTGAGGACACGACCGGGGTTTTCTCCGGGCTGCCCCAGTTGGCCCTGACCCTGATAGGTTCCTTTGTACTTGTGCTGGCCGTGCTGCGGGCCTTCGGCTGTATCGACTCCATTCTAAAAGCCACCGGACAGATCGCCAACAAATCTCCTTACGCCTTGCCGCAGACGGCGGTGGTCGGCTCATTTGCAGTGGCGGCGGTGAGCGGCAGCGGCGCGGCCAATGCGGTCACCACTGGTTCGGCCACCATTCCCGCGCTGATCAGTGCAGGAATGCCCCGTGAAGACGCCGCCTCAGTGGAAACCGCCTCGTCTTTGGGCGGGCAGTTGATGCCGCCCATCATGGGCCTGTCGGCCTTTCTGATGGCCGAGTTCATGGAGCGCAGTTACTTCGATGTGGTGGCGCGAGGATACGCCCCAGCACTAATATACTTCGTCGGAGTCGGGTTGGGGGTCTACCTGCTTTCCATCCGCACCCGCACCATGGGCGGAAAAGTCCATGTCGAGCCCCTCAACTGGACCGATTGGATCAACATCTCCGCCTTTCTCATGGTCGTGGTGGGCCTGATCCTCTTCATGGCCGTGGCCTTCCTGCCGCCTATGTTCGCCGCGCGTTATACATTTTTGGCAGTCGGTTCCATGATGATTGTGCACACCCTGGCCGTTGCCCTTCGCGAATTCGGTTTGCGTGGACTGAGCGTTTTGTGGAAGAGCCTGCTGCGTTTCCTGGATCACTTCACCACCATGACCTCCGAACTGACCCTGTTGCTGGCCACCCTGGCCATCCTCACAAGCGCATTTGTCAACACCGGAGTGCCCCCCAAGGTCGGGTACCTCCTGGTGGAAGTTGCCTCGGTCAATCTTGTCCTGATGGTATTGGTGGCCTTTGCCTTTGGCGCCCTGCTGGGCATGGGTCTGCCTCCCGCTCCCACCTACATTCTTGTGGCGCTGGTAATCGTTCCCCACATGGTCAATGCCGGGATCGATCCCTGGGTGGTCCACTTCTTCGCCTTCTTCCTGGCGGTGTGGGGCGAGTTGACTCCGCCCACCTCGGTCGTGGCCGCGGTCACCTCCAAGATCGCAGACGCCTCTTTCCTCGGCACCCTGTGGCGCTCGATAATACTGTGTTCCTCTCTGTTCGTGCTTATGGCGGCAGTGTTCTCACGGCCCGGGCTGGTGCTCGAACCAGGCCTGACCCAGTTTGGCATGATGCTCCTGGTGCTGGTTGCCACTATCGGCCTCACCTTCAGCTTTCAAGCCCGGTTCTCTCCTTACCGCACCACGGACATTTTCCTTCGATTGCTGCTCGCCGGGTTCTCTTTCCTGGTGCTCTTCCACCAAAACCTGTGGGTGGCCAGCATGGCCTGCATCCCCGTCGCCGGATTCACCCTCTACTGGATAAAGGTGCGCAAGAAATCCATCGAAGCCTCCATCGTCCCGGCAACCGAGCCGGCCGCCTGAAAAACCCAGCA
>JAPUIH010000021.1 GCA_027297205.1 SAR324 cluster bacterium
TTTCCCGAGCGTCCTGCCCCACCACGGCGATGCGCCGCACCCCCGCCGCCTCCGCCCGTGCCAGCACGGCGTCCCGGTCGGCATCGAAATCGGAACTTGTCAGATGGGTGTGGCAGTCGATCATAGTGCTTCACGCCTGGCGTCGCAGGAGTTCCGGTCTCCCAGTCCTGTGCGAGACGCAGCTTAGCGCAGAAAGGGAGGGGGAGCCAGCCTGGCACCCAAACGGCGTCATGTGGCACGGCAAAACAGCACGAACAGGGTCACCAACTCCAGCCGGCTCAGCAGCATCCCGCCAGTGAATACCCATTTCGCGTGATCGGAGTGCCCTGCATCATTCCCCACCCGGGACGCGCAGGTCACGAATTCCGGGGTAAATATAGTCAAATTTACCGATTATCGTTTTGTTAAATGGGAAAATCGCATACGCAGGTAGGGCTTGCCATGGGCTCTCCGCATAATTGACCCTTGCGCTGGCCGGGGTTTTGGTATTTTCCTTGTATTGCATCCTGATAATGGAGTTGGCAGGGCCTCTATGCCGGCCGGCTGCCGGCCCTGACAGCATTTGCAGTGGAAATTCAGAACGGGAGTATGCGCTCATGGAGGAGACGCGGGCAAAAATCGTTTGCACGCTCGGTCCAAGCAGCAACGACTACGAGACCATAAAACGGCTCGTGCTTGCCGGCATGGACGTGGCGCGCCTCAATTTTTCCCACGGCACCCACGAGAATCACGAAAAGCTGATTCGTCTGCTGCGCGAGGTCTGCGCGGAGACCGGCAAGCTACTGGCCATCATGATGGATCTGCAAGGCCCCAAAATACGGGTGGGCACCCTGGCGGGCGGCGGCGCGGAACTGACGAACGGCAGCCGGTTCACCATCACCATGCGGGATACGGAAGGCAACGGAGAGCAGGTCTCGACCACTTACAAGGGGCTGGTCAGGGACGTCAGTCCAGGCGACATACTGCTGCTGGACGACGGAATGATCTCCTTGCGAGTGGAGTCCAAGAGCGAGACCGAAATTGTCTGTGAAGTCACCAATGGCGGCTACCTTTCAAACAACAAGGGCATCAACATTCCCGGCGCCTCCCTGTCGGTGAAGACCATTTCCAAAAAGGACCTCAGGGACGTGGAATTTGCCTTGTCGCAAAACGTCGATTTCCTGGCAATGTCCTTCGTACGGCGCCCCAGCGACGTGGAGCAGTTGCGGCGCTACCTGACCAAGAAGAACTCCCGGTTGCTCATTGTCACCAAGATCGAAAAACCGCAAGCCATGGATTATATCGACGAGATCATAAGCGTCTCCGACGGAATAATGGTGGCCCGCGGCGACTTGGGAGTGGAAATGCCCACGGAGCAAGTGCCGGGCATTCAGAAAGTCATTATTTCCAAGTGCAACAAACTCGGCGTGCCGGTGATCACGGCAACCCAGATGCTCGATTCCATGATCCACCATCCGCGCCCCACCCGCGCGGAAGCCTCGGACGTGGCCAATGCCATTCTGGACGGCAGCGATGCGGTGATGCTTTCCGGAGAGTCGGCCGCGGGGAAATACCCTGTGCAGTCGGTGGAAATGATGAACAAAATTATCGACGCCACCGAAGGCAGCAATGAACCCACTTCGCGGGCGCCCTGGCGGCAGGGGGGAGAAAAGGGGTTGCCGGTAAACGAGGGCATCGCCATATCGGCCTGCACCTTGGCCGAGCAGGTCGACGCGAAAGCCATCGTCTGCATCACCCTGAGCGGTTCCATCGCGCGGGCCATCGCCAGGTACCGTCCAGCCCAGAACATCTACGCGATCAGCCAGCACGAACATGTGGCGCGAGCCTTATCGATGATCTGGGGCATCCGCGGAGTCGTCATGAAGGATCTCACCATGGAAAATATCGACGATGCCGCGCCGGAGATTCACCAGCAACTTAACGCCATGGGCATTCTGTCCTCCGGCGACCGGTTTGTGCTCACCGCGGGCCTGCCCTTTTCCGCCAGGAAGGCCACCAACATGCTGCGGGTGGACGAGGTGCCTTAGGACAATCTCCCGCTCTGAATTTTGACAATCCCCGCGGAATTATTCGTATCAAGATACTTGCGCCGCCGTGGCTCAGCCCTTCCACCGGGCGGACGGCGGAAAGACCGAATCTGTGGTAGGTGGGATCGTTTACTTTTGTGGAGGCTGATCGGTGGTAAAGGAATTCATGAGCACCTGACCCGCATAGCCTGGAGTGGATTACCTTTGGACAGGATCAAATGGGCGGCCGCGCGGCTGACCTTTCACGCCTACATTGCCTTTTCGCTGCTCAGCGTCGCCGGCGGCCTTCTCACCGCTCCCATCATGACCTGGTATTTTTTTGGGGACTGGCGGTTCTGACGGCACTTCTCCGTGGGCTGGAAACTGTTCTGCCATGGCTGGAAGATGGTGGCGCTGATTCTGCGGGGAGACAACAACGGCTTCATGTTTTCGGTGCCCCTCACCATCCCGCCGGCCAAGGCGCCGGACAAGGCCATCGTACACATCGCGCCCAGTTGGGAGCATGGCGCCTCCTGCGGTTCTTGTACAAGATGCTGCAAGGAAATCGGCTGCCCGGTGCTGGACCAGGAATCGGGGCTGTGCCGGGGCTACGACTCATTTTTCTGGCGTTACTTTAACTGCGGCCGCTTTCCCACCATTCAGCCCGAGATTGATTACTACGGTTGCCCGAAGTGGCTGATGAATCCCGAACCCGTCTTCGCGCCTGCCCAGGCGGCCACGGAAGCCCAGCCCGCCGGGGCGACGGAATAGACCGCGCCGAAATACCCTTTGTGTTGAGGCGCCACCCCTCTCAAACGTATTTCTGAAAAGTCCGTCCGGCGAACCCCAACCGGCGGGCAGGAATTTCCCATTGGCGTTCGTACGCCTCGCATTCCCGCCGGGATGCAGGGTTCTCCAGCCATTCGCCCATCGGGAGCGCATCCCGCAAGGGATTCTAATTCACATTGTCCAGCACGAAGGAGACCACGGTGCGGTCGTCCCCGCCCATATTGACGGTGAGACCCGTGTCCACGTCCTTATGAATCTGGTAGTCGCCGCAGAGTCCTTTCATCTGGCGGTAGATTTCAGCGACCTGCTTCACGCCGGTGGCGCCGACCGGGTGGCCGAAGCCCACCAGCCCGCCGCCCGTATTCACGGGGATATCTCCCTCCAGGGTCGTGCGGCCGGAAAGCACCAGTTCCGCGCCCTTGCCCTGCTCGGCAAATCCGATGGCCTCGTACATGAGCAGCTCGGCGATGGTGAAGCAGTCGTGCACCTCGGCCACCTGCACGTCGGAGGGCGTAATGCTTCCATCGCTCATTGCCTCCTGCACCGCGCCGGCCGCCGTATCCAGGCGCAGCAGGTCCTGCACCTGCCCCAGGGGATTGGTGCAGATGCCATAGGAACGCACCTGCACGCAGTCCTTCATGGCACGGTCCAGCTTGCGCAGGCCCTCCGCGCTGGCCAGCAGGAGCGCCGCGGCACCGTCGCTGACCTGGGAGCAGTCACTCATGCGCAGGTGTTCTTTCAACTCCGGGTTTCCGAGGAAATTGGGGTTGCTGTCGCTGGCGTTCTCGGCTTGCTCCAGGGTCATCTTGACCGCCTTCATGTGGGCCAGGGGATTGCGGTTGGCATTGGCGTAGGCCTTCACGGAAAAATGGGCCAGGTCGCGGTCGCTCAGGCCGTAGGCCTCCTTGTAGGCCTTGGTGCGCCGGGTGAGCAGGGCGGGAAAGGTAAAGTCATCGATGCCGCGCTCGCTCTCGTAATGGGCCGCGCGGGCCAGGAAGTCGGCCCCCTCGCGGGCGCGCACGGTGGTCTGCACCTCCGCCCCCACCACCAGCACCAGGTCCAGTCCGGCCTGGATGGCCTCCACCCCGCTCACCAAGGAAACCCCGCCCGAGGCACAGGCTGCTTCCATGCGCGCAAAGCCAATGCCGGCCAGCCGCGGATCGGCCCGGGCCACCATGGCCCCCAGAAAGCCTTGTTTGGAGAAGAGCTCTCCGGCAAAGTTGCCCACGAATCCACGCTGAATGAGGGTGGGATCAATATTTTCGTTCTTGATCAGCGCTTGCACCGCCGCCACCAGATGCTCCTCCAGGGAGGGATTTTCCCGCTTACCGAAGTCGGGATGGGACTTGTCGATGAAATCCGGATTGCCCTTGCCGATGAAAGGCGTCAGGGCCTGGGCGGCAACGTATACGGGTCGTGCGGGTTGCATGGCTGCTCCTAGGGTGTCGGTTTGGTTTAGGGTACGGGGGCGCCGGGCGGCGCGGATATTTCAATGAAATAATCGATGGGAAAAGTCTAAAGTCTGGCCCGCCCGGATGCAAGGAAATTGGCGGAGAGGTGGGCTGGGAGGCCCACCCCTAATCCGGGGCGCTAACGGGGCGGTTCGCGACCACTCCAGAGAGAACATCATATTGAACGGCCTAATCCGGCAGGTTGAGCACGCGCTTGGCGATGATGTTGCGCTGGATTTCATTGGAGCCGGAATAGATGGACATGGCCCGCGTGATGGTCATGCCCATGGGGATGTCATAGGCCTCCTCGGAGAGCCGCGCATCATACCAGGCCGCGCTATCCGGGCCCAGGGTGTCCATCCCCAGGTCGTAGAGGCGCTGGCAGAGTTCCGCCTGAAACACCTTGAAGATGGACGATTCCGGGCCGGGCGCCTGGCCTTTCATGACCGCGGTGTTCATGCGGTAGCGGGTATAGAGCAGGCAGTCCGTATCCATCTCCATCTGCGTCAACCGGTCCCGGTATCCCGCGTCTTCCAGCACGGGATGGCCCTGGCGCTCGTACTGCCGGGCCAGGGATTTGAACTTGCCGATCAGGCGGCCCAGGTCCACGTTGGCGCCGGTCATCACGCGCTCGTGGCCCAGCAGGGCCTTGGCCATGGTCCAGCCCTTGTTCATCTCACCGACCATGTTCTTCACCGGCACTTTCACGTCATCGAAGAAGGTTTCGAAAAAACCCTGGTTGCCGTCGATCTGCCGGATAGGCTTGATGGATACGCCGGGCGTGCTCATGTCGATCAGCAGGAAGCTGATACCCTCTTGCTTCTTGCCTTCCGTGCTGGTGCGCACCAGGGCGAAAATCCAGGAGGCTGCGTCCGCCCGCGACGTCCAGGTTTTCTGGCCGTTGACTATGAAGTGGTCGCCGTCCAGTTCCGCGCGGGTTTGCAGGCTGGCCAGGTCGGAGCCGGAGTTGGGCTCCGAGTAGCCCTGGCACCATATTTCCTCGTGGGCCGCGATGGGCGGCAGGAAGCGCTCCTTCTGCCAGTCGGTGCCGTACTGGAAAATCAGCGGACCGACCATGCTGATGCCGAATCCCCGTGGCACCTGCGCCCCGCAGCGCATCAACTCATCCACGAACACAAGCTGCTGCGGCTCGTTGAAGCCCGCGCCGCCGTTTTCTTGCGGCCAGCGGAAGGCCAGCCAATTCTTTTTGGCCAGGGTCTTGAACCAGTTGGTGATGTACTCGTCTTCCTCAAGGCCGCGGTGGCCGCGCGGGTCGGGGGCTTGCTTGGGCAGATTGGCCAATACCCACTGGCGCACTTCCTTGCGGAATGCGCCCAGCTCGGGGCTTTCCCTGAGATCCATGCTAATTCCTCGCGATAGGCCCCGCCCCCGGGATG
>JAPUIH010000210.1 GCA_027297205.1 SAR324 cluster bacterium
GCCAGGCGTGAAGCACTATGATCGACTGCCACACCCATCTGACAAGTTCCGATTTCGATGCCGACCGGGACGCCGTGCTGGCACGGGCGGAGGCGGCGGGGGTGCGGCGCATCGCCGTGGTGGGGCAGGACGCTCGGGAAAACCGGGCCGTACGCGAACTGACGCGAGGGGATGCGCGCCTGCTCTGTTTCATGGGCCTGCACCCGGACCGCTTTGCGGACCGGGGGCCCCTTCCCGAGGAAGAGGAAGTGGCGCGCACAGTGGCGGAAATTCGCGAGGCTGTCCCTGACTTGGCGGGCATTGGCGAGGTAGGTCTGGATTACTGGCTTTGCCGGGACGAGGCGCGCCGGGAGGCCCAGCGTGCGGCCTTTACCACCCTGATTGACTTGGCCATGGAATGCACTCTGCCCCTCAACGTACATTCCCGCTCGGCGGGCCATTACACGATCGATCTGCTGCTCGCCCTGGGCGCGGGGCAGGTACTGATGCATGCCTTTGACGGCAAGGCCTCTCATGCCCTGCGCGGGGCGGAGGCGGGCTTTGTTTTTTCCATTCCTCCTTCCATCGTGCGCTCGCAGCAAAAACAAAAGCTGGTGCGCGCCCTGCCCATGGAAGCCCTGGGCCTGGAGACCGACAGCCCGGTGCTGGGGCCGACCAGGGAAGAGCGCAACGAGCCGGCCAACGTGGCCGTCTCCGTCCGGGCCATCGCCGAGATCAAGAACCTGTCCGAGCAGGAAGTGCGCGAACGCACCAGCGAGAACGCCCTGCGCGTGTTTGGGCTCGCCGGTTAGCGGCCCTTCCACGGCGGGAGTCTCCGGGAGGCGGTATGGAAATTCGATTCAGGGAATTTCGCAAGGCGGACGTGGACGCCCTGTTTTTTCTCGATCAGAACTGCTTTCCGCCCGTCCAGCAGTCGGCCTTCAGCACACTGCTGGACGTTCTGCTGCACCCAGATGCCACGGCCATGGTGGCCGAGGAAATAGGCGAAGGCTACCAGCGTGTCATCGGGGGGCTGATCGTGCGTTGCGAGGCGTCCCGCTCCCGGCTGCACATCGTCTCCCTGACGGTCAATGAGGAGTTCCGGCGGCTGGGTATCGCCAGGCATTTGCTGGAATGGGCGGAGCGGCTGGCAAGGAGCAGCAAATGTAACCTGCTGCTTGTGCCCCTGCATTACGGAAATACGGCGGGGGAGGCGCTGCTGTCCGCGAGCGGCTTTCGGATTGCCGGGGATGAGTGGGAAGAGGAGCCGGCCGCGGCGTACCGGCAGCTATGGCGGCGGGAGGTGGTTCATGAAGTACAAGCCTGAGGTGGCGGGAGCGATCCTGACTTTGACAAGCGATTTCGGAACGGCGGGAGGTTACGTGGGCGCCATGAAAGGCTGCCTGCTTTCCCTTGCCCCCCACGCGGCCATCCACGATATCAGCCACGATATTACACCCCATGCCGTGTCAGAAGGGGCCTGGTGTCTGCGCCGGGCCGCACCCCGATTTCCCCAGGGCGCGGTGCACCTGGCCGTGGTGGACCCTGGCGTTGGCTCCGGGCGGGCCGGGCTGATCATTGAGACGGAACGTTTTTTGCTTGTAGGGCCAGATAATGGCTTATTAACCCTGGCTGCGCAGAAGGGGGGATTCAAGCGGGCAATTGCCATCGCGGATTCCCCACCCGATTGGACCCGCAGCACCAGTTTCGACGGCCTGACCCTGTTCGCGCCGGTGGCCGCGCGCCTATTGCTGGGGGATGCGCCGGAGCGCTTTGGCGGTCCCGTGGAAGGCATCGTGGAATTGCCGTGGCCGGAACCGCTACGCGAAGCAGGCCAGGTGGAGGGAGAGGTGCTGTTGTTCGACCGCTTCGGGAACGCCATCACGAATATTACGCCGCGGCATCTGGACGCCTCAACGCCCCGGCATCTGGATGCCCCCATGTCAGGGCGGGTGCAACTGGCCTCCGGGGAATCGGTGCGCTGGTGCAGCCACTATGGGGAACTGGCGCAAGCACCGGACGTGGTGGGGGCGCTCTGGAACAGCGACGGCCACCTTGAACTGGCCATATTCGGGGACTCCCTGCGGGACAGGCGCGCGCTGGTTGTGGGCGAGCGGGTGCGGCTGGACCTGAACGGCTGACCCCATTAGGGCGGCAACCAGCGCCCAGGCAGGCCCCACTTACGGCCGGGGCGTTGCCTGGCCAACGATAAACTGGCCGACAATAAACTGGCCAACGATGAAGAGGAACCATGACTTTTCCTGCCACACGGCCCCGCCGCCTGCGCGCCAGCCCCGGCATCCGCAGAATGGTGCGTGAAACGCGCCTCGGCGTGGACGACCTGCTTTACCCCATGTTCATCGCGGACGGCACGGGCGTGCGCAATGAGGTGCCTTCCATGCCCGAGGTGTTCCAGCTTTCCATCGACGAGGCGCTCAAGGAGATCGAGGAGGTGGTGGAGTTGGGTATCCCGGCAATCAATCTGTTCGGCGTGCCCGACCACAAGGACCTGGAAGGCAAGTACGCCCTGGACGACAATGGGCTGATTCAACAAGCCGTGCGGGCCATCAAGGACAAGTTTCCCGACCTGGTGGTGATGACCGACGTTTGCTTCTGCGAATGGCTGGAGCACGGGCATTGCGGGGTGGTGCGGGGCGAGAGCATTGTCAACGACGAGACCCTGGAAAAACTCTCCCAAATGGCCATCTCCCATGCCAAGGCCGGCGCGGACATTGTCTCCCCCTCGGACATGATGGACGGACGCATCCAAGCCATCCGTGGAGCCCTGGACGGCGCCGGGCTGAGCGAGGTGCCCATCATGGCCTACTCGGCCAAGATGGCCTCCGCGTTCTACGGTCCCTTCCGGGATGCGGCCCAGGGCGCACCGCAGTTCGGTGACCGCACCACCTATCAGATGGACTACGCCAACGGGCGGGAGGCCATCAAGGAAGCGCTGCTGGATATTGCGGAAGCCGCCGATTTCGTGATGGTCAAGCCCGCGCTGGCCTACCTGGATATTATTTGGCGGGTGCGTCAGGAGACCCACCTGCCTGTCGCGGCTTATAACGTGAGCGGCGAATACGCCATGCTCTGGGCCGCCGAGCGGGCGGGCTGGCTGGAACTGGACAAGACCATGCTGGAAACGCTCACCGCCATTAAGCGCGCCGGAGCGGACATTATCCTCACTTACTTTGCAAAGCGGGCCGCGCGGCTGCTGCAAGGGAACTGATCAAGCTGCACGGGAGGCCCATGAACGGATTCAATTTGCTTCGCTTTGCTTGCGGCCTCACCCGGACTTGGCTGCCCCTGCTGCTGCTGATCGGCGGGTG
>JAPUIH010000211.1 GCA_027297205.1 SAR324 cluster bacterium
ACGTCGGCGATGTAGTCCCGGCTTTTCCACTCGGGCTGTGGTGGTGTGTAGTCCGGCCTGGGCGCATAGACCGATGGCTCGACGAATTCCATCTTCGGGATGTAGCGCGGACAGTTGTAGTAGATATAGTCGGCCTTCACCCTCACCAGACGCTTGGCCCCTGGCAGGCCCTCGATGGCGGCTGGATCTTCGTCGATCCGTGCGGTGCCGGTCAAGCGGAGGCGGGTCGTCTTCCCGTCGAACTTCAGAAAAAGCAGGCCCACCCTGGCTTGCTCGTGAATGTTGCCGAGGCTGCGGTACATGCGGTTGCCGTCATAGTCCGGCCAGGCCACCTCGTCCGGGCCGGTCACTCGGATAAATCCCGGCATGCCGCCCTTCATTGAGCAGTCGACCGCATTGCCATGCGCGGTGGCGAGAAAGAAAAACGGCACCGACTCGATCAGCGTTTTGTCCTCTTCGGTAAAGGCGCCGTGCCTGCGGTGTTGCTCCAACCTGTCGGCCACCTTGCGGCCCCGGTAGCGATCCTGCAGGTTGCGGTGCCCGTCATGGTACATGCTGTGTCCATGGGCGTGCCTCCAAGGTTGTGCGGCGCGCTTACTCGTCGGTCACGCAGCCTTCCGATGCGGATTTGACGTTCTTGATATACTTGTAGAGGGTGCCGCGGGTCGCCTTGTAGGGCGGGGCCGTCCAGGCGGCCTTGCGCGCGGCCCATTCCTCCTCGCTCAATTCCACGCTCATCTCGCGCCGTTCAGAGTCGATGGTGATCCTGTCGCCGTTTTGCAGCAGGGCGATCGGCCCGCCTTCCTGGGCTTCCGGGGTGACGTGGCCCACGATGAAGCCGTGGGAGCCGCCGGAGAAGCGCCCGTCGGTAATCAGCGCCACGTCATTGCCCAGCCCCATGCCCATAATGGCGGAAGTGGGGGTGAGCATCTCGGGCATGCCGGGCCCGCCCTTGGGGCCCTCGTAGCGGATCACGATCACGTCGCCCTTGTTGATTTTCTTCTGCTCCAGGGCGGCCAGCATATCCTCCTCCCCGTCGAACACGTTGGCTGGGCCGGAGAAAATAGACCCTTCCTTGCCCGTTATTTTGGCCACTGCCCCATCGGGGGCCAGGTTGCCCCTGAGGATGGTAATGTGGCCGGTGGGCTTGATGGGCTTGTCCCAGTCCTTAATGACCCGCTGTCCGCTGGCCAGCCCTTCGCTTTCGGCCAGGTTTTCGGCGATGGTCTTACCGGTCACGGTGAGGCAGTCTCCATTGACCACCCCTTTTTCCAGCAGGAGCTTCATCACGGCGGGGATGCCCCCCACGTTGTGCAGGTCCGCCATTACGAACTGGCCGCTGGGCTTGAGATCGGCCAGGAAGGGGATGCGGTTGCTCACGTCCTGAAAATCGTCGATGGTCAGGCTGACCTGGGCGGCCCGCGCCATGGCGATCAGATGCAGCACGGCGTTGGTGGAGCCGCCCAGCACCATCACCAGCACCATGGCGTTCTCGAAGGCCTCGCGGGTCATGATATCCCGCGGTTTGATGTCGCGCTCCATCAGATTGCGTACGGCGGCCCCGGCGCTGAAGCACTCCTCCGGCTTCTTGGGATCGAGCGCCGGGGTGGACGCGGAGCCGGGCAGGCTCATGCCCATCGCCTCGATGGCGGCGGCCATGGTGTTCGCGGTGTACAGTCCGCCGCAGGCCCCCGCGGCGGGGATGCTGTTTTTTACAACATCCATGCGCTCCTCCTCGTTGATGCTGCCGGCGATGAATTCCCCATAGCTCTGGAAGGCGGAAATCACATCCAGGGGCTTGCCGTCTCTGCTGATTCCCGGCCGGATCGTGCCGCCATAGACCATCAGGGCCGGCCGGTTCAGGCGCGCCATGGCTATTATTACGCCGGGCATGTTCTTGTCGCAGCCGGGCAGGGAAATATTGGCGTCGTACCACTGGCCTCCCATCACCGTTTCCACCGAATCGGCGATCAGGTCACGGGATTGCAGGGAAAAGGTCATGCCCCGCGTGCCCATGGAGATACCATCGCTGACCCCCACCGTATTGAAACGCATGCCCACCATGCCCGCCGCTTCCACCCCTTCCTTCACCTTCGCGGCCAGGTCCAGCAGGTGCATGTTGCAGGGATTGCCCTCCCACCAGACAGAGGAAATACCCACCTGCGCTTTGTCCAAGTCCTCTTCGCTAAGACCCGAGCCGAAAAGCATGGCCTGGGAGGCACCCTGGGATTTGGGTTGGGTGATGCGCGAGCTGATTTTGTTCAAGGGTTCGCTCATGGATTCACTCTCCAGCGGTTGATCGGTGGACCATCTTTGCAAATTTCAAGAAAATAATAGGAAAAATATAGCCGGAATTTCCGGCAAAGGGAATTGCGGGGTGATAAATTTCCACAGCGGGCTTATGCACCGTGCTCAATAGCCGCGGTATTCGAGCAGGACGTCGAATTTCTTGCCCTGGGGTTGCTTCGCCGCGAGCATGATCCTGCCCTTGGGCACGGCTACCTTACCGGAGAATTCTCCGTCTCTCTCTTCCAGCGGAATCCATTGCCCGCCCGCCAGTAGCGCCACCTCCATGACGCCCGGCACGCGTATGCCGAAGCGATGGGTTTGCCCCGCACGCAGCAGCCGCTGAAAGGGTTTCCGCAACGTGGCTCCCCGTTCCGAGAAGGCGGCGTAGGGTATGGGATATCCGGCCTGCCCGCCCGCGCCACGCACCGCCCTGACCCGGTAGTCCATCACCCATTCAAACGGCTCGGGCGGGCCGCTGGCATTTGCGAAGATGCGCAGGGTGTAAACCCCGGAGCGGGGAAAGGCCACCCGCAATTTGTAGCGTTCTTCTTCGCGCTGGCAGAACACTAGGGGCTTGCCCAGGCGCCTCCCCTCCGTCCGCAACTCCGCATGCAGCCACACCGCGGGCGGCACACCCAGCACCGTGTCCAGCTTCGCACCGGTGGTGATCGTCCCCTGCAGGTGGCTGCCCAGTTCCAGCCCGTGCCGGAAAAATCCCGGCTTCAAATGGGGCAATGCCTCGAATTCGGCCTTGCATAGAGGTTGCTCCAGCAGTTGCCAGGCCGGGTCTTCCGGCAAGTGGTCATAAATGAACTGCGCGGGCGGTGGAAGAAAATAATGCCCGTCGAACTGGCGGACGTATTTACGGCCCATGTAGGCCCCGCCGCCCCAGGTGGCGTCCAACAGCCGCCATTGGCCCCTGATCCGTACGGCGTTCCAAGCGTGATCCGGTTCGCCCCGCAGACGCCCGCCCACCCGGTACCCCTGGCCCTTGCTGAATCCGGATACGGTAGTGGTTTCCAGCCCCGCGGCCCGGCCCAGTTGCCCGAACAACTCCGCGATGCCCCCACAGAGGGCCGAGCGCCGGACCAGCACCGCCGCCGCGCCGCCATTTACCAGCGCGCGGGGTGGACTGCCGGGCCGGCCGGTATCGTAGGCGATGTTCGCGGCAATCCAGCGGAAGATGGCCCGCGCCGCCTCTTCCTCGTTTGCGGCCGGCCGGGTCAAATAAGCCGCCAGGCGCTCCACGGATCGTTCCTGAGCGCAGTCTGCCGCCAGGGCATGGCGGTCGATAGAGCCGAAGGAGCTTTGCGCTCCCGCCGTGGGAGACATGGCGGCGGCCACGCTCCGTGCTTGTTGGGGCCGGTGCATGTGACTCGGGAAAATACTATGGGGTGGAGCGGGTCAGCCGGGTGCTGGCGTTACTCCGCCATGAGGATGGCGGCCACCAGCATCTCCAGTTCCTTGTCGCCCTGAAACAGGGCGCCATGGGCCGCTTTCATATCGCGCAGATGAATCACCGCCTCCTTGGCCGCTTCCAGCAGATCCCGTGCCGCCTCCTGGGAAATTTCCGGGCCCAGCGGCCTGCCGCCTCTATCCTCTATCATCGGTTCCGCCCGTAATGCCTTGCCTGATTCGCTGCCTGATGCGTTTCCTATCCACCCGGGGATTGTTGGTTTGAACTGCGTGCGATTGTATACCTTTCCCGCAAAAGCACAATCGGCTGTGCCGCGCCGCGGGACGGCCACGGCCGGGCTAATCATGATCTTGCGTGGGATTGTGCGGGCCGTCGATTCATGAAAGCATTTCCGAAAACCGCCGGGGACGCCTCTTACAACGTTAGTTATGAGTCCCGGCCTCGAGTGGAACAGGGGATGGATTCCTCCGTAGCAATTGCCGTAATTGTGGGTCTGCCGGCCTGTCTGCTCGGGGCGTTGCATTTTTATACCCGCTCGCTGGTGCGCAGGGCCGAGCGCGCCTTTCCGCCCCTGGGCCAGTTCGTGGAGGTGGAAGGGATCCGCCTGCATTACCTGGTCAAGGGGCAGGGGCCACCCCTGGTGCTGCTGCACGGAGCCTTCGGTGCCTTGCAGGATTTTGCCGGACCGCTGCTCGATGGCGCCGCACGGCACTTCCGGGTGTACGCTTTTGACCGGCCCGGCCACGGCTATAGCGGCCGGGACTTTACCGAGGTGGGCACCCCGGCGGTGCAGGCCCGGCTCATCCATGGGGCCTTGCGGAAGCTGGGGGTGGAGCGGCCCCTGCTTGCGGGATTCTCCCTGGGAGGTTCCGTGGTGCTGGCCCATGCCCTGCACTATGCGGATGACACGGCGGGCGTGGTCATGCTCAACGGAACGGCATTTCCCGGCGCCAGCAAGACCGAGAAGGAATACTACATTCCGCTGATACCCCTGTTGGGGCCGCTGCTGGTGCATACGGTGATGATGCCCCTCGGGCTGCTGCTGGCCCCGGCTTTGATTGCCAAAGTGTTCTCGCCCCTGCCCGTGCCGGACTCCTTCGCAAGATCTCCTGTGCCGCTCACCTTACGGCCATTCAGCTTCAAGGCCAATGCGGAGGACATGCGCATCATCCGCTCTGAATTGCGGAAGCAGGGCCGGCACTATGGCGGCATTCGCGCACCGGTGGTGATGCTGGCGGGCGAGGCGGATGTGGTGGTGGGCCCGCAGGTGCACGTGTGGCCCCTGCGGAAACTGCTGGCCCGCTGCGAAGTGCGCATGCTGCCGGGAGTAGGGCATCAAATCCTCTATACCCACCACAAAGAAATCCTGGCCGCGCTGCGCCGGGGATGGGAATTGGCGGCTCAGGCCGAATCCGCGCATGGAGACCGCGGCTAGTGTCGTAACAGAGGAATAAGACCATGAAGTAGGGAGAATGGTATCCCCAATTAATCAAATTTGAGATCCGTTCCAGGAAACTGGGAGGGGGTGGTGATTGGCTTGTCGCCCGTAGCGGGGAAACAATCAATTGGGGACGCATGCTGTTGCCGTGGCGGCTGTCCCGACAGCCCCGTTCCGCGTGGCGTAATTGGGCGCCTTGGCTCCCAAAAATGGCGAATTCGAACCCATTCTGCGTGCGTAAAGGGGCTTTTTTGGCTCCTAAATACGGCAAGTCTAAACTAAGTCATTGAACTAATTGTTCAAAATGGCTTTGTTTCGGAAAACCACCATGTTCTGGCGGAAATCCGCCAGATGCCGCCACATTTCCGAGGCAACAGTACCTCTCCAGCCTAGCACCGGGGAGAAGCGGCGGCGAGGGTCAGCAGCGGCAAATTCCAGCCAGGACTCGCCACGGAGGGTTCATTACAAGCGGTCTTAATAATGCAATTCGGGGGGCGGCGCGGGCCGATGCACAGCGCACCGGCGGTGTTACCAAAACAGTAATGGTTTGACTATAACTATTAGAATTGGCTTCCTCTCCAGGATTGGTCTATGTTCGCCGCGAAGGAGGGACAACGCAATTATTTGGCCCACCAATTCGACAGGAGAAATTTTGCATAAGCAATTGATACGCGAAAAAATTTGGCTCGTCCTGCTGGCTTGTCTCGCACTTTCGGGTGGCGCTTGCTCCAGCAACATCGTTTCAGACGTGGTGAGCTCGCCGCTATCCGCGGCGGGCACGGTGAGGGG
>JAPUIH010000212.1 GCA_027297205.1 SAR324 cluster bacterium
CCGGCGCCCACCTTCATAAAGACGTTACGCGCGCCGCCGAACTCCCCGTCGAAGCAGACCTCGCCGCCCAGCATTTCCCGCCACCAGGCCACCGTGGCCTCCATATCGCTGGCGAATATGTGCGCGTGATGAAGATGTTCGCTCATGGGCTTGCTCGCCTCCGGCTTAGTGGTAATAAACGCCGCCGCTCATGTGCACGCTCTGGCCGGTCATGAATTCCGTGCCGGCGCAGAGCACAACCGCGTCGGCCACTTCCTGCGGCGTGCCCTGGCGGCCCATGGGCACCATCTTGCGGCGGGCCTCGTTGTCGCGCTTGCTGCCGGTCTCGATCAGGATCGGGGCGACCGTGTTCACCGTGATGCCCTCGGTGACCAGGCGCTTGGCGTAGGCCCGCGTGAGGGCGTCCACCCCGCCCTTGGCGGCGGTGTAATGAATGCCCATCCCCCCGCCCATCTGGGCCGCGCCCGATGACACGTTAACGATGCGCCCCCAGCCCCGCTGCTGCATGCCGGGCAGCAGCGCGCCCGTGACCAGAAAGACCGACTTGAGATTGACCGCGATGACCTCGTCCCAGTCCGCCTCCGTGATTTCCTCCATGGGCTGCATGCGCGCCCAGCCGGCGTTGTTGACCAGAATGTCCACCGGGGCCAGTAGGCGCTCCACCTCTTCGGCCATGGCCCGCACCTGATCGGACTTGGAAACGTCGGCCTGCACGACGATGGCCTTGCGGCCCAGGGCCTCCACCTGCGCACGGGTTTCCCGAGCGCCCTCGGCGGAGGTGAGGTAGTTGATGGCCACGTCGGCCCCGTGCCGCGCCAGGGCCACCGCGCAAGCCTGGCCGATGCCCAGCCCCGCGCCGGTCACCAATGCCGTTCTTCCTGAAAAATCGATCATGGTATGAAACCGTGAAGTAATTTCAGATTGCAGAATGGAAACTGGAAAATGCGAAGGAAGCAACGCGAGACTCGTGGCGTTGCACCCCCTCGCGCTCCCCCTATAGCATGGATACAAAGAGCGGGGGTAGGGGCGGTTCGCGTACTGCCTCTCCACCAAGTGGAGAGGGGGAGGCTCCCGGCACTGAAAGCAGAAGATTGTGCAATTTGGCTGCCACGGCCAAAGCGCGGCTGTGAGTGGCGGGGCGGATTGTGATATCCTGCGGATTCGCTGAGGAACGATGCAATATCCCTCTCGTGTCATCACCTGCAAGGAGAAACCGATTTGCCATCCTTCGATGTCGTTTCAGAGGTCAACATGCATGAAGTCACCAATGCCCTGGCCCAGGCGAACAAGGAGGTGACCAACCGCTTCGACCTGAAAAATACCGGCTCCAAATGCGAGCGCAGCGACAACATCATCAACGTGGTCAGCGACAGCGATTTTCACCTGGAGCAGGTGGTGCAGGTGCTGATGGGCAAGATGGCCCAGCGCAAGGTCAATCTGCAATCCCTGCAATCCGCCGACCCGGTCACCGTGGGCAAGGAAGTGCGGCAGGCCATCACCATCCGCCAGGGAATCGAAGCCGAACTGGCCAGGAAGATCATCAAGACCATCAAGGGATCGAAATCCAAGACCCAGGCCAGCATTCAGGAAGCCAAGGTGCGGGTGTCCGGCAAAAAGAGAGACGACCTGCAGGCCGTGATTTCCCTGCTGAAGGAAAACGATTTCGGCCTGCCCCTGCAATTCGTCAATATGCGGGATTGACCCGCCGTTCCAATCACAGCCAGGGGTGGCACGGACAAACTCGTTTGTCCGTGGGTTTGCGAGCGTATGCTGGCTTCGGCACGGACAAACCAGTTTGTCCGTGGCACCCGACGACTCCTGCGAGAACGGGGGGCGCGGGGGATGCAAATCCCCCGCATTTCTTCATACTTCCCCTTACATATTCCACCGGTACTGCCCGCGCACCTGGTAGAGGGCGGAGGAGAGTTCTGACCTCACCCCCGGCGCTTGTTGCGGGGTGGGAGCGAAGTAGTTCCTACAAATTGCGTCTTTGCGCCTTTGCGTGAGAAACGCCCACCTTACTATGCTTCCTACATATTCCGCCGGTACTGCCCCCCGACCTGGTAGAGGGCGGAGGAGATTTGGCCCAGGGAGCAGTGTTTGACGCATTCCATCAGTTCCCCGAATAGGTTCCCGCGGTTGCGGGCGGTTTGCTTGAGGCTTTCCAGGGCGCCCTCGCATTCCGGCTGGTGGGTTTGCTTGAACTGGGCCAGCCCGGCGATTTGCCGCTCCTTCTCCTCGCTGGTGGAGCGGGTGAGGCGCTCCGCGCTCAGTTCCTGCTCGGCCTGGCCGGAGAGGAAGGTGTTGACCCCGATGATGGGGTAGGCGCCGCTATGCTTGAGCTCCTCGTAATAGAGGGATTCGTCCTGGATTTTGCCCCGCTGGTACATAGTCTCCATGGCCCCCAGCACGCCCCCGCGCTCGGTGAGGCGGTCGAACTCGGCAAGGATCGCTTCCTCCACCAGCTCGGTCAGTTCCTCGATGATGTAGGCGCCCTGGGTGGGGTTCATCACCTTGGCCAGGCCCAGCTCGCGGTTGATGATGAGTTGGATGGCGATGGCCCGCCGCACGGACTCCTCGGTGGGGGTGGTGATGGCCTCGTCGTAGGCGTTGGTGTGCAGGGAGTTGCAGGAGTCGAAGACCGCGTAGAGGGCCTGCAGGGTGGTGCGGATATCGTTGAAGCCGATCTCCTGGGCGTGCAGGGAACGCCCGGAAGTCTGGATATGGTACTTCAGCTTCTGGGCGCGCTCCCCGGCGCCGTAACGCTCCTTGAGGGCGATGGCCCAGATGCGCCGGGCCACCCGGCCGATCACGGCGTACTCGGGTTCCATGCCGTTGGAGAAGAAGAAGCTCAGGTTGCGGGCGAACTTGTCGATGGGCAGCCCCCGGCTCAGGTAGTACTATAGGAAGGTGAAACCGTTGGCAAGTGTGAACGCCACCTGCGTTATCGGATTGGCGCCCGCCTCGGCCATGTGGTAGCCGCTCACGCTGACCGAGTAGAAGTTGGCCATGTCGTAGTCGCAGAAGTACGCCTGGATGTCCCCCATCATCTTCAGCGCGAACTCGGTGGAAAAGATGCAGGTGTTCTGGGCCTGGTCTTCTTTAAGGATGTCCGCCTGCACCGTGCCGCGCACCACCCGCAGCGTGTCCGCCTTGATCCGTGCGTAGACGTCCGGGTCGGCCAGGCGCTCGCCGCTGATGCCCAGCAGGCCCAGGCCCAGCGCGTCGTTGCCCGCCGGCAGCTCGCCGCGGTAGGTGGGCGCCTCGCTGCCGCGCTCCGCGAACCACGCCGCCATCTGCCTGGCCGCAGCCTCCCAGCGGCCATCGGACCGCAGGTAGCGCTCCACCTGCTGATCGATTGCCGTGTGCAGAAAGAAGGCGAGAATCACGGGCGCCGGCCCGTTGATGGTCATGGACACCGAGGTGGCGGGATCGATCAGATCGAAGCCCGAGTAGAGCCGCTTCATGTCGTCCACCATGCAGATCGACACTCCCGAATTGCCCACCTTGCCATAGATGTCCGGCCGG
>JAPUIH010000213.1 GCA_027297205.1 SAR324 cluster bacterium
AACCACCCGCCGTCTCCTGGATGCGGTGGGCAATCGGGTGCGCCGGGACGCCGTCAACGATCCCCAGCAATTGAAGGACTTGCTCAAGAGTGAAATCAGCCGGGTAATGAGCCACGACTACCCGCAATCCCGGCTCGATCAGGCGCGTCCGGCGGTGGTGCTATTCGTGGGCGTGAATGGCACCGGCAAGACGACCACCATCGGAAAGATTGCCTCGCAAAATACTTCCGCGGGCAGGAAAGTACTGCTGGCCGCGGGAGATACCTTCCGGCCGGCGGCGGCGGAACAACTGGCCGGCTGGAGCGAGCGCGCCGGCTGTGCGATCTACCGCAAGGCCGCCGGGTCGGATCCGTCCTCGGTAATCCACCAGGCGGTGCAAATGGGCATGGGGGAAAGCTACGATCTGGTGCTGTGCGATACGGCGGGGCGGCTGCACACCAAGACAAACCTGATGGAGGAACTTAAGAAGATCAAGCGCGTGATTGGGGGGCTTATTCCCGAGGCGCCCCACGAAACCTATCTGGTGCTGGATGGCAACACCGGCCAGAACGCCATCATGCAGACCCGCGATTTTCACCAGTCCATCGGCGTGACCGGCATCATCGTGAGCAAGTTGGACGGCACGGCGCGAGGGGGTGTGGTGGTGGGCATCGTGAACGAGTTCTCCATCCCCATCCGCTACATCGGCATCGGGGAAGGGGTGGACGATTTGCGGCCCTTCGATCCCGCCATGTACGCGCGGGGGTTGCTGGATTGAAGCCACCATCCGCTGCTCAAGCCGGATTGTTGTACGGCCGTGGGCGGCGCGGCCGGTCAGAAGAAGGCCAGCACCTGAAACAGTATCACCTGGCGGTTCTTGTATACGGGATCGTCAATGGGGTAGGCCACTTCCACGCGCAGCGGAAAGTGCAGCATGCTTAGGGTGCTCAGGTCCAGGTTAACACCGAGGCCCACGTCCTTGCGCGTGAGTGCCTGATCGAAATTCTCGTCGTTGTTCCATCCCTTGCCGATATCCGCAAACAAAATCAGTGTCAGCTTGCGGGTTTGCACGGTCTCTCCCAGAATGTGGCGGGAGACCACATAGTGATACTCCGTACGCAGCACGGCGATGTTCTCGCTCACCAGATCGACGGTGCGGGGAAAGCCGCGCAGCGCCAGCGGATCTCCCAGCAGGTGCTGCTTTTGTATCGGCGCATCGCCGGAAGTCAGCCCGCGCAGCAGTTCGATGCGAAAGGTGTGGTTGGCGTGCACGCCCAGGTCCTGTGCATATCCGGCGGTAATGCTTGTGTAGCGGAAATCGCTGCCGAATCGGGGCTGGGAATGTTCCGCGCCCAGGGCCAGCGTTGACACGTAGGGTTGCGAGGTATTGTAGCGCTGGATATGGCCAATGGAGATGTTGTTCGCTTGCCCGGGCTGCTGGAGGAGAGCCGTGCTGCCTTCGCCCAAGGATGCGGCCGAAACGCGCTCCACGCTCAGCAGAAAACTGGTGTCGAAGTCAAAATCATAGGGCAGGTCGTGCTTATAGCTGAAACCCGTGCTGAAGGTCTCCCGACCACCCAGCTTTGATCCTCCAACAACATAGGTGAGGCGGGGCAGGAACACGCGGGATACCACGTAATCCACCTGGTACAGGGTCTCGCTGGTATTCTCCGCGAATATGGGCACGACGAATAAGTTGTGATCCTCATTGAACTTTATCTTGCTGCCGATACCAACCGTATTGCCGTCAATGGCATTGCCCCCCAAGCGAACCAGGAAGGTGACCAGGGTTTCCCGCTGCTTTGACCAATCATAAAACGGCCGCCAGCGGATGGAAGAGAAGGATTGGTTGTTCTGACGGTCGGTTTCCAGCAAAAATTCCTGGGGGTCCAGCACCAGCCCTTCCACCGGAGCGGAGACGTCGAATTCCAGCACCGTGCGCTCCGCCTTGCCGTCCCAGCGCTGAATTGCCGTTCCGCCTCCTTCCGTCTTTACCAGCAATTCCACAGGCATGATTCCGGGCTCCAGCCGCAGCAATTCGGCGCTCACCCTGTATCCACCGGCCTGGGGCGTTACGGACCAATCTCCAAGCGCATAGTCGACTTTTGTGGTTCCGTGATACCAGGCAGCAAAAAACCAGCCCAGCGGCCGTCCGGCGGCCTCCTCCATGACCTCGCGGAAATCCTCGCTCGTGGCGGCGCGCAGCCGATACAGTTGGTAGAAGCGCACCAATCCGGCTTTGAATGCCCGTTCTCCCATCACGTAGGACAGCGAGCGCATGACCAGGGGGGCCTTTTGAAAGAGCGTAATGTTTGTACGGCCGCGTTCGGGATGATTGCGCAGGGAAATGGCCAGGGGCAGATCACGGTCGGTGCGAATCAGTTCCACCACCTTGGTTTCGAAATAGTGCTCCCGGTATTTCGGATTGAGCCAGTCCACCAAGTCGTGAATGCCGGCATCCGGTCCGTAAAGGAACCGGAAGAATTCGATGGAAAGATAGCCGGTCAGGCCGAGGTGCAACCAGGTTTGAGTATCCCTGTTGGCCCACACCTCTTGGCCGAACCACATTTCGGCCAGCGCCCTCGACAGATTGGCGACAAAAACCCGGTCCAGCAGCGGATTGTTCTTGAAAAAAATCGTGGAGATGAGTATGGCGTCGCCGACGGAGAGTATTTTTCCAGTAGGCAGATCGGACTGAATCATCGAAATGCTGCGCCGCGGCGGGGAGAGTCCATAGCGGGTCTGCATAAACTCGGCGAATTGTTCTCCCACCCGCAGGGCCAGCTCCGCGATGCGCTCGTGATCTTCCCTGAAGAAAACCCGCAGGCTCAGACCCGGCTGCTCGAGGGAGCGGGTCTGCAATCCGGTCAGAAAAATCAGCGGAAAGCGGCGCATGGCCTCGCTCTGAATATGTTCCGCCGTGTCTCCGTTGGGCCGCAGCCACCGCGGCTCGGAGAATCCCCCAGCCAGCCAGCCTTGCTCGCTGGTCTGGACGCGCAGGTCAAATTGGGCGCCCACGGGATCGAATACATCCTCTACCCACCGCCCCGCGCGGTAGTTCAACAGTACCGGATGCCAGCTCTCGACGGCCACGCCCGCGTCATGCCAGCCATTCACATAGCGATTTGGAAGATGGGTCACGAACTGAATGGTGATCTGCCGCCGCGAGGATGCAGGAGCAAATTCCACGTACATCAGGGCATCCCCCCGCCAGTCGCCTGGAGGCAGCCCGGGATTGGGCTTTAGGGTAAAAGTTAGTTCCCGCAGCGCATCATCCAACACGGAGACGATTTCGATCCTCCCCGGGCTGAATCCATTGGGGAAAACGGGGTCAAAGGGGTCGGATTTGGAATAATTGAATCCAACTCGGCTGGGGCCCAAGGATTGTCTGGAACCGCGGGGGTCCTCATCCGCGAACCGGTTGGGGGGCAGGTGAAACCACCAGCCCTCCGCGGGCCGGGATACCCCGTCCGGCAGGCGCACGGTAATAAGTCCGGTGATCTTATGTTTTTTATTGTCGAGAAATACCTCCAGATTGTAGCGGGGGTAGGGTTGGGCGGCGGCGAGCGCCGGCAGGAGCAAAATAACCCCCGCAATAAGCATTGGACGGCTGGCGGCGCACAGCGTCCATAATCGAAATAATAACTGTAAGAACAAAATGATACACGAAATAAGTAACCACGCTCGCCGCTGGCGGAAGTCTGTTCCGCGGCATGCGAATAAGTCCGGTCCTACATACGGAATACGCCGAAATTGCCGGGCTGGAACGGCTGATTGAGGGAGGCGGCGATTCCCAGGGCCAGTGCCTGCCGTGTGTCCGCCGGGTGCAGGATGCCGTCGTCCCAGATGCGGGCGGTGCTGAAATAGGGGGAGCCTTCATGCTCGAAGGTTTCCAGGACTGGATCCTTGAACGCCTGTATTTCCTTGTCCGTCATGAGACGCTTTCCCCGGGCGGCCAACCCATCCTGACGCACGGTTGCCAGTACGCTGGCTGCCTGCTCCCCTCCCATTACCGATATCCGTGCGTTGGTCCACATCCACAGGAAACGCGGAGCGAAGGCCCGGCCGCACATGCCATAGTTACCCGCTCCGAAGGAGCCACCGATAATGACTGTAAAGCGGGGCAATCCGCAGGTGGACACCGCCGTGACCAGCTTCGCACCGTCTTTGGCGATGCCCCCGGCCTCGTATTCGCGGCCCACCATGAATCCCGCAATGTTCTGCAGAAACACCAGCGGTATGCGGCGCTGGGCGGCCAGCTCGATAAAGTGCGTGCCCTTGAGGGCGCTTTCGCTGAATAGGATGCCATTGTTGGCTAGAATTCCGACCGGATAGCCGTGCACGTGCGCGAAACCGCACACCAGTTCCTTGCCGTAATTGGCCTTGAATTCATGAAAACGGCTCCCGTCCACCAGCCGTGCGATCACTTCCCGCACATCATAGAGGGTGCGTACGTCTCCCGGCAGGATGCCCAGCAGCTCCTGGGGATCGTAGAGGGGCTCTTCCGGGGGCAGGGTTTCGAGCGTCTGGCGGGCGGGAGCATTCAGGTAGCGGAAAATCGAGCGGGTAATTTCCAGGGCCTCCTCGTCGTTGTGGGCGTAATGATCCACCACGCCGGAACGGAAAGCATGCACTTCCGCGCCGCCCAACTCCTGGGCGCTCACTTCCTCGCCCGTGGCGGCCTTGACCAGCGGGGGCCCGCCCAGAAAAATAGTGCCCGTATCCTTGACGATGATGCTCTCGTCGCTCATGGCGGGAATATAGGCGCCACCCGCCGTGCAACTGCCCATCACAACGGCCACCTGGGGAATGTTCTGGCTGGACATTTGGGCCTGATTGTAAAAAATCCGCCCGAAATGCTCCCGGTCGGGAAACACGTCCGCCTGCAAGGGGAGGAAAGCCCCGCCCGAATCCACCAGGTAGATGCAGGGCAGGTGGTTCTGTAGGGCTATTTCCTGGGCCCGCAGATGCTTCTTGACCGTCATCGGGTAGTAGGTGCCGCCTTTCACCGTGGCGTCGTTCGCGATCAGCACCGTCTCGCGGCCCTCGACCCTGCCGATGCCCGTGACGATTCCGGCGCTGGGGCCTTCGCCATCGTACATGTCCCATGCGGCCAGTGGCGATGTCTCCAGGAAGGGCGTACCTGCATCAATCAGGCGCTCGATCCGTTCCCGGACCGGCAACTTCCCGCGCTCCTGGTGACGCTTCAGGGCGGCTTCTCCGCCTCCCTGGCGCACCAGTTCCAATCGTTCCTGCAGCAGGGCCACGCCGCGCTGGTTAATCTCCCGGTTGGCCTGAAATTCCTCCGAGTTGGGCTTTACCTGGGATTTAAGAACAGTCATGGGGACACTTCAATTTGTGCGAGGGAGTCAAGATACTCTTGCCACTCGGTGGGGAGCAGGTATTTCTTCTGGGCGTTGCAGTTATGGCAGCAGGGCACCAGATTCGATTTGCTGGATTTTCCGCCCCGGATGAGGGGCACCACATGATCCATGGTCAGCTCGCGCGCCGGAAAGCGCCGCCGGCAGTAATGGCACAAGCCGGCGCCACGTTTGTTTTTCCACCACTGGGTCTGGCGAAGCTCCCGCGCCTTGCGCTTTTCGCGC
>JAPUIH010000214.1 GCA_027297205.1 SAR324 cluster bacterium
GCGGGCCGGTCCTTTTCCTCCGGCTTCGACCTGAAGGAGCAAATGGAGGCCCAGCCTGAAGGCGAGGCGGCCTGGCGCAAGATTCTCGCCGATGACTTTGATGCGGTGACCCGCTTCTGGTGGCTCAAGAAGCCCACCATCGCCGCGGTGCGCGGCCACTGCCTGGCCGGCGCCTGCGAGCTGGCCCTGGCCTGCGACATCACTGTATCCGCGGAGGACGCGGTGTTCGGAGAGCCTGAGCTCAAGTTCGGGGCGGGCATCGTGGCCCTGCTCATGCCCTGGATGACCGGCCCCAAGCAGGCCAAGGAGTTGATTCTCACCGGCGAAGACCGGCTGCCGGCCCGCCGCGCCCTGGAGTTGGGCCTGATCAACCGCGTTGTGCCCAATGGCGAGGAAGTGCATGCCGCCATGGCTCTGGCGCGGCATATCGCGGCCATGGATCCCGAACTGGTGATGCAGACCAAGCGCGCCATCAACCGCACCTGTGAAATCATGGGCATGCGCCAGGCCCTGCGGGAAGCCCTGGAAATCGACCTGGAAATCGAGACCAAGGGCTCCCCTGACAAGAAGCGGTTCATGGATATCGCACGCAAGGATGGCCTGCGCGCCGCCTATGCCTGGCGTGAGGAGCGCTTCGCCGCGGCGGCCAAGGGCAAATGAGCCGGGCGGTATCATATCATGAGATGCGCGATGCCCTGGACGCCGCCTGCCGTGACTTTGCCAATAGCGGCGGGCTTGGCGATGAGGGAGAGCAGTTTTCCCTGGCAGATCTGTCCGTGCTGGCGGATGGCATTGCGGATTCCCTGCGCGCCGAGGGGGCGGAGGCGAACGAGCCCGTGGCCGTGCTGGTCTCCAACCGGGCGCGGGACTTCGCGGCCTTCCTGGGGGCTTGGCGGGCGGATTGTGTCGTGGCTCCAGTGCATCGGGGCACGCCGCCTTTGGTGCTGGCCAACCTGCTGGAGCGGCTGGGCACGCGTTTCGTAATCGACTGCCTGCCCGCATCCACCGCGCCTGCCCTGCAAAACTATGGGCTGCGGGGACGCACAAGCGGTCATGTTTATGTGTTGGATCGCCCCGCGCCTGCTCAGCGGCCGCTGCTGGAAGGGGCCGCGCTGATCATCTTCACTTCGGGCACCACGGGCCAGCCCAAGGGCGCGGTGCTTTCTCATCGGGCCTTCGCGGGCAAACTCGCCGCCATCGACAGCCTGCTCCGGTTTGGGCCCCTTACCCGCACCTTATTGGTGCTGCAAATCACCTTCAGTTTCGGCATCTGGGTGGGCCTGCTGACCCTGATCAAAGGGGGGCGGCTGGCCGTGCAGGAACGGTTCAGCCCGGAGCGGCTGCTGCCGGGGCTGCTGGACCATCGGGCGAGCGCCGTGGCGCTGGTGCCCACCATGCTGCGGGCCTACCTGGGCGCCTCGCCGGAAAAGGCGCCCCCCGGGGAGTTGCAGCGCTTCAACACCCTGGGCTGCCTGGGTCATTTGCTCACCGGAGGGGAGCCCCTGGGCAAGCCGCTGGCGGAGCAGGCCCAGGGCCTGTTCCCCGGCGCCGCGCTGGTGGACATCTACGGCCTTACGGAAACCTGCACTTCGGACTTTTTCCTCATGCCCGCCGATCAGGCGCAACACCTGGGCTGCATCGGGCGGCCCTCGCCGGGCGTGGAATTCCGCATTGCGGATGAGGAGGGTCATCCAGCAGCGCCGGGCGCGCCGGGTGAACTGCAGATCCGCACCCCCTACATCATGAGCGGTTACCTGGACGACCCGGATATCACGAAGGCGGCATTTCACGAGGAGTATTTCCGCACCGGCGATCTGGCGCGGGAGGTGGCGCCGGGGCTGGTCGAGTTGGTGGGGCGCGCCAAAGAGATGATTTCACGGGGGGCGGCAAAGATATCGCCCCTGGAGATCGAACAGACCTTCGCCGGTCATCCCGCCGTGGCCGAGGCGCTGGTGACCGGTGTGCCCGACTCCCTGCTGGGCGAACGCATTCACATCATGATCGTCCTTCGCCGGGGCCAGGCTGCCCGCGAAGAGGAACTGCGGGACTGGGCCGCGTCAAGGTTGGAGCGCTACAAACTGCCGGATCGGTATCACTTCGGATCGGAACTGCCCCTGGGACGAACCGGCAAGGCCGACCGGGCCCAACTGCGCGAACTGCTGAGCGGCGGAAAACCGCAAATGCACGCAGATGAGAGAGAATTGATGTGATTTACGTTCCGCGTCTATCCCTATTAATCGGCACTTATCGGCGGTTGAAAATGACGGAGCCTGTCTTTTGCACAGGTGAACAAATCTGTAGAGCAGTCCCATCAGCGCCGCACCACCCAAGGGATGTCGCTCATCCGCGCTACTTCGATTCGTACTTCTTAATGGCGGCCTTTAGGTCATCGTACTCCTCGCAGCCCAGCCAGCAGATTTTGTCCAGCCTGGCCAGATGCTTCTTGGCCTTGCCCAGTTCGTTCTGTTGCAAATGGGTCTCGCCGATATACTCGTGCGCGCCCTTGTGCTTGGGATCGATCTCCAGCGCCTTACGGTAATGTTTCAGCGCGGTGTCCAGCTTGCCCAGCTTGCGGTAGCTGAAGCCGAGATAATTATAGGCGTCCGCGTTGCGGCCGTCCCGCGCCACTGCCCGTTCCAGCAGTACGATGGCTGAGCGGAAGTCCCCGCCCTGCACAGCCCTCACGCCTTTGCTGTAGGAGGTGACGGGAGGCTTGCTGCTGCTGGCGGTGCCGGCTGCAATGGCCAGAGGGGCCAGCATGACCAGACCCGCGATAATGGCGGTCAGGAAAGTCGCATGCTGCTTCATGGTTCTTCTCCATGTGCTATGTTTCCCGCGTCTTTTCGTGGAACTTCAATGTATCACGTCGTGGTGCAATTAAAACGGATACGGCGGGGTTTGCTCCGCGCCACCGCGGGCCTCGGGCCCGCACGCCGCCACCGTGGGCCTACGGCCTGCGCGTCCCGCGCGGGGACCGGTCACGCGGCCAAACGGCCCCCGCGGCTTCCTTCAGCAGGGCCAGTGCGAGCGGCAGGCCCCAAAATACCAGAGGATCGTAAAAATAGTTCGACAGGGTCTCCAGCATTCAGCCTCCGCCCCCTGGGCGCAGCGGCGGCAGCCTGGGAAAATAGGCCCCCACGCACTCGCGATAATCCAGATACTCCGCGCCGAAAATTCGGATCAGCCGCCGCTCCTCGTAGTATCCTCCTATCAGCATGTAGGCGGCGTACATGAACAGGAACACCAGATTGTTCAGTGAGGGGCCGCTCGTCAACAGAAACAGAAAGCCCGCCGCCAGCATGGGATGGCGCACCCAACCGTAAATACCCCGCACCTCCAGCCGGTCCGTGCCAAACAGCTTCATGGGCACCAGGGCAGGCCCACTCAGTGACCTCCGCAGGCCCCGCCACACCTGCTTCAGACCCAGGAACTCCAAATAGTCGCTTTGCAGAAATGCCACATAGCCCAGGCAGACGGACAAAAGATGCAGCACGATCACTGCCTGCCACAGCCAGCCCGGATAGAAGATCAGCCACTGGTCGTTGGAAGGGTGCAGGGACCAGTGCAGCGGGGAAATGACCTGGTACAAGGCCACGTAGCTTGCCGCGCAGTAGCAAAAGCGCCAGTAGTGATCGACGAACTGCCGCCCTGCCAGACGGATCAGCAACTGCTTGCAGGGCTCCCGGGCGCACACGGAGTGCAACAGGCCAAAGAGGGTGAAGCAGAGCAGGGAAGCCCAATAATCAGCGAGGAGCTCTGCCATGGCCATGTCCCCTTCCTTCTAACACATGCCAGGCCGCGCCCTGGCGAGCCTATTTCTTGCGCAGGTGAACGGACCAGTAGATCAGCCCCACCAGCACCGGGCCGCCGATGATGTTGCCGATGCCCACCGGCAGCAGATTGCCGAAGAAAAAGCCGGAAACGCTGAGTGCCGCGTATTCCTCGGCGGTCTTGCCCGCCTGTTCCAGGAACGCCGCGTCGCCGCGGATGAGCAGCCCCACGGAAATGATGTACATATTGGCCACTGCATGCTCGAATCCCGCGGCCACGAAGGCGGTCACGGGAAAGAGCACGGCCAGCGCCCTTTCCGTGAAACTGCGCGCGCTCATGGCCAGCCATAGGGCCAGGCAGACCAGGGCGTTGCCCATGATGCCCAGGGAAATCAGCCGCAAAAAACCCAGCTCCGCCTTGGACGCTGCCAGTTCCAGCTCCGCCAGGCCGCCCGCCCCTTCCCCGAAAGCATACTGCGCGGTGATGAATACCAGCACAGCCGTGCCCGCCGCGCCGGCCAGATTGCCCACGAACACGATCAGCCAGTTACGGAGCAACCGCCTCAGGGGAATGCGCCGCGCGGCCAGGGCCAGCACAATCAGGTTGTTGCCGCAGAACAGCTCCGCCCCCGCCGCCACAGCAAGGATAAAGCCCAGCGCAAAGGCCAGGCCACGCAACAGCCGATCCAGGCCGTAGGGCAGCGCCTCCAGCGCACCCGCCCCCACCGTGCTGGCGAACAGCGCGCCCAGGCCCACGAAAGCCCCACCCAGCACGGCCAGGGCGAAGGTGGTGAGCACCCCCATGGCCGCATACCCCGCCCCCACTTCCTCCGCCCGCCGGGCCGCCTGCGGGGGCAGCAGCACGGAAAACTGCCAGTCCGGGCCGTTGCCCCGCGGCTGCTCTGGAGGCTCGGGCGGAACGTATTGTTTGGTTCTGGGGTCCATGGGCCGATGCGATGCGGGGTGGTGCGCATGCGCCCAAGGGCGCGTCCGCTTCTCATAGCACAGAATGGATTAGCCCGCCCTTCAAGAGGCCGCGTTTTCTTCTTCGGAAAGTTCGCCCACGGAGAAGTAGGTGGCGTCGGGATGGTGGAACACCAGGGCGGAGACGGAGGCTTCGGGCTCCATCATAAAGCCATCGGTAAGC
The DNA here is from genome assembly GCA_027297205.1 of SAR324 cluster bacterium. Lineage (GTDB taxonomy): Bacteria > SAR324 > SAR324 > SAR324 > JACQKK01 > JAPUIH01. The sequence continues at coordinate 4,918 of JAPUIH010000214.1, forward strand.
TGCACCCCGATCCGCTCCGGCTCCAGCAGGCGGAACAGCTTGACCTGATCCTCCAGATTGGGGCAGGCGGGGTAGCCGAAGGAGTAGCGCTTGCCGCGGTATTTGGCCTGAAAGCGCTGCACGGGGGTCATGCCGGGCGGATCGGGAAAGCCCCACATATTGCGCAGCCGGGCGTGCAGCCATTCGGCGGCGGCCTCCGCGGTTTCCAGGGCCAGGGCATGCAGGGCATGGCTCTTCACGTATTCCCCGGCCTCCTTGAACGCATTGGCCCGCTCGCGGATGCCCTCACCCGCGGTGGTGAGGAACATTCCCACGGCGTCCTTGCGCGCGCCGTCGGAGGGCAGCACCAGATCGGGCAGGGCCAGCCCCTCTTCCTTGGCCTGACGCGGAAAATCGAATGTTTCCACAGCCGTGCCGTTTTGGCCGTAGAGCG
>JAPUIH010000215.1 GCA_027297205.1 SAR324 cluster bacterium
GAATTCCCATGGCCGCAGTGGTCAGGGCGCTCAATGCCAGGGCACTGAGAAACCACCCGCGCTGTCCTCCCGGCAGGGCAACCGCCGAGGCGGCCAGGGCGCCCAGCAAATATCCCAGGAAATTCGCCGACGCAAGGAGACCGCCCTCGGCCTTGCTGAGCCCCAGGCCGTCCAGCATATAGGGCAGGATAGGCGTATAGACGAAGCGGCCGATGCCCACTGCCGCGGCCAGGGCGGTCAGACCGCCCAGCGCAATGCCAGTTGCTTGTAGGGAGCCGCGGTTCATTAGTCGGATATATAAAAAAGAGCGGCGCACATTGCAGGCCGGAAACGATTCAGGCCTGGGCCTGGCTGCTCAACAGGGATAGGATGCCGCCCGCGGCGACGATATTCACCAGATCGCCGGAAAGGGGCATGCCCTTCAGTTCCTTGCCCTGGCTTAGGTTTCTCACCACCGCCGCGGCGAAATCCAGCTCCAGCTCCTCACCTTCCAGGAAGGCCTGGGAGACTCCCTCGCATACCAGCACGGGAAAGGCGATGGCGATGCTATTGCGGAAAAAGATGCGGCCAAAGGATTCGGCGACCACACAACCGATTCCGAGACGCTTCAGGTTGGTGGGTGCGGATTCCCGGCTGGAGCCGCAGCCGAAGTTGTCCCCGGCCACGATCACGTCTCCCGGCTGGTGCCTTGCAACGAATTCTTTGTGCACGTGCAGGATGGTTTTTTTCTGCTCTTCCCAGGGCAGTTCCTTGCTGAAGCTGGGCGCCATGTAGTCGGTGTTGATGTGGCCGCCGAACTTCCAGACTTTGCCTTTGATGACGATGCTCATGCTCTGCCTTCCTTGCTGGTTGCCGCCGCCCGCCGGGGCGGCGGCGCGGTGGCGCTCCGAATTCTCAGGTGAGGTACTTGCGCGGATCGGTGATTTTGCCCTCAATGGCCGATGCGGCCACGGTGACCGGTGAGGCCAGATGGACGAAGCTCTCCGGAGATCCCATCCGTCCCTTGAAGTTGCGGTTGGTGCAGGTCACCGCGTTCTCGCCTGGCGCCAGGATTCCCATGTGTCCTCCGCCGCAGGGGCCGCAGCCGGGCGTGCCGATCATCGCCCCGGCTTCCAGGAAGGTCTGAATGGCACCGGATTTGGTGAGGTTCAGAAAAATCTCGTGGGAACCTGGAATGACCAGCAACCGTGTCCACGGGCTGACCGTATGGCCCTTGATGAGCGCGGCCGCTGCTTCCAGGTCCTCAGTGCGCGCATTGGTGCAGGATCCCAGAAAGGCTTGATGCACCAGGATTTCGCCCACCTCACCCACCGGCTTTACATTGTCCACGTTGTGAGGCAGCGCCACCTGGGGCTCCAGGCCGCTCACGTCCATCTCGTACACGGCCAGGTATGCGGCGTCCTCGTCTGGCCCAAAAGGCTCCACCTGCTCGCTGGTGCGCTCTTTCAGGTAGGCCAAGGTTTTCTCATCCGCCGCGAAGAAGGAGAATTTCGCGCCGATCTCGATGCCCATATTGCTCAGGGTCATGCGCTCATCCACGCTCAAGGCGGTGGCGGCGGGCCCGGTATGTTCGACGGCCTTGTATTGGGCCACCTCGGCGGAATGGGTGCCGGCGATTTTGAGTTGAATGTCCTTGGGCGTCACCCCCTTGTCCAACTCGCCCTTGAGCAGGAATTTGATGGTCTCGGGCACCCGGAACCACAACTCGCCCTTGATCATGGAATAGGCCAGTTCGGAAGATCCGATGCCCGTGGAGGCCGCGCCCAAAGCGCCGTAGGTGGTGGTATGCGAATCCCCGCCCACGATGAGCCGTCCCGGCAGGGCATGGCCTTTTTCCGGCAGAACGACGTGGCAGATTCCGGATCCGGCATCGTAGAAGTTCTCGATGCCCTGCTCCCGCACGTACTCGCGCATTTTGCGGTGGGTCTCCGCCGCCGCCACGTTGGTGGCCGGCACGCGGTGATCCGCCACGACCACCATTTTCTCCGGGTGCTTGATTTTGTTGAAGCCGTTCTCCTTCATCAGCTCGTAGGCCCTGGGGAACGTTCCGTCATGGCCCATGATTACGTCCACCGTGGCGGTCACGTATTCTCCGGGAACGACCTTGTCCCTGCCAGAAGCCCTGGCCAGAATTTTTTCCGCCATCGTCATACCCATGCTGCTCATCTCCTCGGTAAGATCAGGCGCGCCCGGCGCGCTTGGGCAAATCCACGAGTTCCTGTCCAGCGGAGCACCCCGATGCTGGCTCCTACGGCACTGCAAGGCGGGCGCGGGCTCGCCGGACCATCGTATACGATTTGCACACCAGCCCTACCACAGATGGCGCCCCATCAACAATCCACCGCATCACGGGCCGGGAGCGCGCGGTGGCTGGTGGAGGCATGAGACGGGCACCGGATCGGCTCCCGGTGATGGCGGTTGACATCGCGCCGTGCGGGAGGTATTCCCGCCCGGCGGGCAGCATTCCTGTATGCCGGGAAACCCTGCCCACTTCACTTGACACGGAGCGCCCTCATGAACGTCGGAATCTGCCTGATCATGACCGATTACGATTTCGACGTAATCGAACTGGCCCGCAAGGTGGAAGCGCTGGGCTTCGAGTCTCTCTGGGCGCCGGAACATGGGGTGATCCCCGTCGAATTCAATACGGAGCTGCCCAGCAGCAAGGAGCAGGGCGTGCCCACCATCTATCAGCATGGCAACATCAACCAGATCGCCGACCC
>JAPUIH010000216.1 GCA_027297205.1 SAR324 cluster bacterium
CACCGCCAAACCGCAGGGACGGCCCAACCAGATAATAAACACCTTCAATATTTATTAATTCCTCGTCCACTTCCACAAAGTCCCCATTCAGATATCCGGCCTCTCCCGTGAAGCCCACCCCAGCGGCCTGGCCCCCAAATCCGAACGAGAAATTGAGTCCAAACATTCCCCCGTCGATCTCCCGTTGACCTTCCTTCTCCTCGGACTCCATGGAATCTTCCGACGCTTCCCCGCCGGAAAGCAATTCGACCAATAATTCTCCTTCCGCATCGAGTATCATGAATACGAGCTCGATGCCGAACCATGCCTTCGTACCTATTTCCGCCTCCGCGTCAACGGGGTTGTCTCCAGCTGGATTGTGCTTCGGTTCATGCAGCATGAATAAACCGGCACTGCCGCGCGGGGACTGCTGTGACCGGCCTGACGAGTTATCCGGGCCGGGCGGCGCGCTGTCTAGGAACTCTCCACCTGATTGGAGAAAATCCAAACCAGGCGGGGTGAATGGGAAAGGCAGAGGGGCGAGCTGTTGAAAATAAGCAATGCCGGAATCACGGCCACCGAGCCGCGGCGCTGTGTTCTCGTTCGCTCCGGCCGCTGATGAGACGCGGGTCAGAGCCAGCAGCAGGACAGCTAAGGAAATCAAGCGCAAGGTCCGCGTCTGTCCTCGCGGGTTTCCTGAACCGGCATCAAATGATCCTGCCACGTACGCCTCCGCCGCAAAACCGTCCGCAGTTTAGACGGCGCGAAGACGCGACGCCCCTCCTGAAAATCAGCTTACGACGGATGTGCCATTAACCTCAATTTCAAAGTAAATACGCCTTGAGTGCCTTCCCCGTATGGCTCTCTCGGTGACTGGCCAGTGCGGCGGGGGTGCCCACGGCCACCACCTGGCCTCCCTCGTCGCCTCCCTCCGGCCCCAGGTCGATCACCCGGTCGGCGGTCTTGATCACGTCCAGATTGTGCTCGATGATCACCACCGTATTGCCTTCGTCCACCAGCCTGTGCAGCACCCGCAGCAGCTTGGCGATGTCGTCCGGGTGCAGGCCGGTGGTGGGCTCGTCCAGCACGTAGATGGTGCGCCCCGTGCGGGGCCGGCCCAACTCCGCGGCCAGCTTTACCCGCTGCGCCTCGCCCCCGGAGAGGGTGTTGGCCGGCTGGCCCAGCTTCATATAGCCCAGCCCCACCTCGTCCAGGGTGACCAGTTGACGGCGGATGCGGGGCTGGTTGACGAACAGATCGAGCGCCTCGCCGATCTCCATGCCCAGTATGTCGGCCATGTGCTTGCCCCGGAACGTCACCTGCAGGGTCTCCCGGTTGAAGCGCCGGCCCCCGCAGGTGTCGCAGGGCACCCACACGTCGGCCAGGAAATGCATTTCGATCTGGTTGAAGCCCCGGCCCTCGCAGGCCTCGCAGCGTCCGCCCCGCACATTGAAGGAAAAACGCCCCGGCTTGTAGCCGCGCGTCTTGGCCTCGGGCATCTGTGCCAGCAAGGCCCGCAGGACGTCCATTATGCCGGTGTAGGTGGCCGGGTTGGATTTGGGGGTTTTGCCGATGGGGGACTGATCGATCACCACCAGCTTGTCCACCAGTTCCAGCCCTTCAATGGCCTCGTGCGCCCCCGGTACGACACGGGCCTTGCTCAATTGCCGTTGCAGGGCCTTCTGCAGAATTTCCACCACCAGGGTGGACTTGCCCGAGCCGGAAACGCCGGTCACGGCGGTGAACAGGCCCAGGGGAAATTCCGCCTGGATATCCTTGAGATTGTTGGCCCGCGCGCCCCGCACGGTAAGGGCCCGCCCCGGCTGCGCCGGGCGCGGGCTTTCCGGCAGGGGGATGGCCTTCCGCCCACTCAGGTAAGCGCCCGTGAGGGATTTCGGATGGGCCATGATCTGCGCCGGCGTGCCCGTGGCCACGATTTCCCCGCCGTGATGCCCCGCGCCCGGCCCCACGTCGATCACGTGCTGCGCGGCCATGATGGTCTCCGCGTCATGCTCCACCACAATCACCGCGTTGCCCCGCTCTTGCAGCTGTTTCAGGGTGTTCAGCAGCCGCCCCGTGTCCCGCGAGTGCAGGCCGATGGTGGGCTCGTCCAGCACGTAGAGCACGCCCACCAGATGCGAGCCAAGCTGGGAGGCCAGCCGGATACGCTGGGCCTCGCCCCCGGCCAGGGTAAGCGCCTCGCGGTTCAGGTTGAGGTAGCCCAGCCCCACGTCCTTCAGGAAGCCGAGCCGGGTGCGGATTTCCTGCAGGGGCTGCTCGGCCACCAGGCGGTCGTTCTTGGAGAGCTTCCAGCCCGGCAGCTCCTCCAGGGCTTCCTCCACGGTCATTTTGCAGAATGCGCTGATGCTGCGCCCAGCCAGGGTCACGGCCCGGTACTCCGGTTTGAGGCGCTCGCCGCCGCAGTCCTGGCAGGCCACGTCGGCCAGCACCTGCTCCAGCAGCGCGGCCCAGCCGGGATTTTCCGCCTGCCGGTACCAGTCCAGCACGATCCCGGTCACACCCTGAAAGCGCGTGTTGTAGCTGCGCACGGTGCGGGAGAAATGCCGGCGCCGGGTGTAGCGCAGGTCCCGCCCGTCCCCGTACAGCAACAGCGCCTGCGCCTCTGCACTGAGTTCCCCAAAGGGCGTATCGAGATCGATCCCCTCCCGCTCGGCGAAGGCGCGCACGGCCCGTTCGGCGCGGGTGTTCTTGCGTGCCAGCCAGCGCCCCACCTTGCTGGGCGTCAGCGCCCCGTCCAGCAGGGGATATTCCGGGAAGGGCAGCAGCAGCGCCGGGTCGGCCTGCAGGGACTTGCCCAGGCCGGAGCAGGCCGGGCAGGCCCCCACGTGCGAATTGAAGGAAAACATGCGCGGGGTGAAGGGCTCGTCCTGATAGATGTCGCAGGCCACGCAGCCCATCTGCTCGCTGACCAGCCACTGGGCGCCCTCGCCGTCCTGCACGCCCCTGCCGGCGGGGGGCGCATCCGGAAAGCTCATCAGGGCCAGCCCATGGCCCCGCGCAAAGGCGGTCTCCGTGGCTTCGGCCAGCCGCTTGCGCTCCCCGGCGCTGATGCGCACCCGGTCGATCACCAGTTCCACCGGCACGTTCTTTTTCAGCTTGCGTTGTTTGGCGGGCAGGGCCAGCCATTCGTCCAGCAGTACCGGCTCCCCGCCGATGCGCACCCGCGTGAAGCCTTCGGCCACCAGGGCCTCGGCCAGTGCGGGGAAGTGGGCCGGCTTGTCCAGCATGGCGGCGTGGCTGGAGCCGGGCCGGTAGAGGGGTGCCATCAGCAGCAACCGCTCGCCCTCCCGCTTTTCCACCAGCCTGCGCGCCAGACGCGTGGGGGAGTAGCCCTCCAGCCGCGTCCCGCAGCCGGGGCAATGGGGAATGCCGATGCGCGCATAGAGCAGGCGCAGGTAGTCGTATAGTTCCGTGATGGTGGCCACGGTGGAGCGGGGAGTGCGGCCGCTGCTTTTCTGATTGATGGCGATGGCCGGGGCCAGTCCGTCGATGCCGTCCACCCGCGCCTTGTCCATCCGACCCAGGAAGCGCCGTGCGTAGGTGGACAGGGATTCCACGTAGCGGGCCTGGCCCTCGGCGAAGATGGTGTCGAAGGCCAGGGAGGTCTTCCCCGATCCGGAGACGCCGGTGATCACCGTGAAGCTGTTGCGGGGAATGGTCACGTCCACGTGCTTGAGGTTGTTCTTCTCCGCGCCCCGCACCACCAGGTCCCGCTGGCCGTTGCCCGGCGCCAGCTCCCGCCGCCCGCCGTTGAGGGGCGCCCGGGGTGCCAGGGCCTCGCCCAGCACCCGCCCGGTGAGGGAGTGCGGATGAGCCGCCACCTGCTCCGGCGTGCCGGCGCAGACCAGTTCCCCGCCGTGCTGGCCGCCGCCGGGGCCCAGATCGATCACGTAATCGGCCACCTTGATCACGTCCAGGTTATGCTCGATCACCAGCACCGTGTTGCCCTGCTCCACCAGGGTGTTCAAGCAGTCCAGCAGGTTGCGGATATCGTGGAAATGCAGGCCGGTGGTGGGCTCGTCCAGCAGGTACAGGGTGCGCCCGGTGCCTTTCTTGCGCAATTCCGAAGCCAGCTTGACCCGTTGCGCTTCGCCCCCGGAGAGAGTGGTGGAAGGCTGGCCGAGGTGAATATAACCCAGCCCCACGCTCTGCAAGGTGTCCAGGATGCGCGCCGCGGCGGGAATGTTGCCGAAAAATTCCACGGCCTGATCCACGGTCATGTTCAGCACCTCGTGAATATTGCGCTCCTTGTAGCGGATTTGCAGGGTCTCCTCGTTGAAACGCTTGCCGCCGCACTCCTCGCAAACCACCTCCACGTTGCTGAGGAACTGCATTTCCACCGTGCGCAGCCCGGCCCCCTCGCAGGCCTCGCAGCGCCCCCCGCGCACGTTGAAGGAGAAGCGTCCCGGCTTGTAGCCGCGGATGCGCGCCTCGGGCACCTGGGCGAAGAGGGCGCGGATTTCGCCGAAGACCTTGGTGTAGGTGGCCGGGTTGCTCCTGGGGGTGCGGCCGATGGGGGACTGGTCGATCTCGATCACCTTGTCCAGATGCCGCAGGCCGCTCACGCTCTTGCAGAGTCCCTTGGGCAGGGGCCGCCCGGCCAGGCTGGCCGCCAGGGCCTCCCGCAGAATGTCGTGCACCAGGGTGGACTTGCCCGAGCCGGACACGCCGGTCACCGAGACGAACAGCCCGAGGGGAATCTTCACCGTGATCTGCTTCAGGTTGTGGCGCTTGGCTCCGCGCACCATGAGCGCCTTGCGGCTTGGCCTGCGGCGCGTGGCGGGCACGGGTATTTGTAAATCCCCGCTCAGGTAGCGCCCGGACAGGGAGAGCGGGTTGGCTTGCAGTTGGGCCAGATCGCCCTGGGCCAGCACTTGCCCGCCCCGCACCCCCGCGCCCGGCCCCAGGTCCACCACATGGTCGGCGGAGACGATGGTCTCCAGATCGTGCTCCACCACGATCACCGTATTGCCCGCATCCCGCAGGCGCTGCAGGGTCTGGATCAGCTTGCGGTTGTCGGTCTGGTGCAGGCCGATGGACGGCTCGTCCAGAATATAAAGCACCCCCTGCAGCCCCGAGCCCACCTGGGATGCCAGCCGGATGCGCTGGGATTCGCCCCCGGAGAGGGTGGGGGCCCGCCGGTCCAGGGAAAGATAGCCCACCCCCACGTCCTCCAGAAAGCTCAGCCGCCCGGCGATTTCGCGGAAGATGTCCTTGCCGATGATCTGCTCGGTGGAGGATAGCTCCAGCCCCGCGAAGAAGGCCCGCGCATCCTCCACGGTCATGGCGGCCAGGGTGTCGATGGTCAGCCCGTGGAAGCGCACCGCCAGCGCCACCGGACTGAGCCGCGCGCCCCGGCAACCCGGACAGACCGAGACCTGCTGGTATTTCTCCAGGGCCGAGCCCACGAAGCGCTCGATGAAACGCAGCAGGGTGGTCAGGCCGGGCCAGGTCTTGTGGCGGCGGGCCTCGTCCAGCAGCAAGCGCGATTTGCGGAACACAGTGCGGATGCGGGGCTTGGTGTCCGTGTTGCCCTCCAGCAACAGCCGCCGCGAGGCCGCGGGCAGCTTGCCCCAGGGCAGCCTGGCGTCGATGTCCAGGCAGCCGGCCAACTCCACCATGTAGTCCACGTCGATGTCGGTGAAGACCAGGTTGCCCCGCTCGGTAAAGCAGGTGAAGGTGCCCTCGGCCAGGCTGCGCCTGGGATCGGTCAGCCGCGCCTCGGTGTACTGGTGCAGCATGCCCAGGCCGTTGCAGGTGGCGCAGGCCCCCTGGGGATCGTTGAAGGAGAACAGGCGCGGCTCCAGTTCCGGGATGGGCAACTGACAGCGGGCGCAGGCCATGTTGCTGGAGAACACCAGGGACTGCTCCCCCACCTCCACGTTGACCAGCCCCCCGGAAAGCTCCACGGCCTTTTCCACCGCTTCGGCCAGGCGGCTGCGGTTGCGCGCGGTCAGGCGGAAGCGGTCCAGGGCCAGCTCGATGCTGTGCTTCTCGTAGCGCCCCAGCTCGATGGTCTCGTCCAGGCGGCGCAGTTCCCCGTCGATGCGCGCCCGCAGATAGCCTTCCTCCAGCCAGCGGGCCAGCTCCTTGCGGTACTCCCCCTTGCGCTCGCGGATCATGGGCGCATAGACGATGCAGGCCGGGCCGGGCTCCGCGCCCCCGTGCTCGGCCAGCAGGCGGTCTGAAATCTGCTGCGGAGCCAGGGTGGAGATGGGAATGTGGCAGTTAGGGCAATGGGGCTCGCCCAGCCGCGCGAAGAGCAGCCGGAAATGATCGTACAACTCGGTGATGGTGCCCAGGGTGGAGCGGGGGTTGCGGTTGACCGTCTTCTGGTCGATGGAAATGGTCGGGCTCAAACCCTCCACGTGCTCCACCCGCGGCTTTTCCATCTGTCCCAGGAACTGCCGCGCGTAGGGCGAGAGGGATTCCATGAAGCGGCGCTGGCCCTCCTTGAACAACGTGTCGAAGGCCAGGGAGGACTTGCCGGAGCCGGAAACCCCCGTGAACACGGTGAGCGTGTTGCGGGGCAGGGTGATGTCGATGTTCTGCAGGTTATGTTCGCTGGCGCCGACAACGACGATGCTGTCGGAAGAGGAAGAAGCGGTCATCGTGACCTGTCCAGGAGAAGCAACTTAAAGAAAATTGCGCCGCGTC
>JAPUIH010000217.1 GCA_027297205.1 SAR324 cluster bacterium
GCTCGGGCAAGCGCGGTCTTCAATGTGCGACGCCACGAGACGCCCGATACCCCGGCTTGACATCGATCGCAGGGTGATTTCCAAGAAGAAACCCAACCCGATGGGTACCTGGTGGCGGCACATGATTCAGAAGATCAAGCCGTCCACCAATGTGTTGATCTGTGGCGAGAGCGGCGCCGGCAAGGAGTTGATCGCCAAGGCCATCCATAACGAAAGCACCCGCGCCAAGCATATCTTTCTGGCCATCAACTGCGCCGCCATTCCCGAGGGCCTGTTGGAGTCGGAGCAGTTCGGCAGCGTGAAGGGATCGTATACCGGGTCGGTGTCCGACAAGCCGGGCTTGTTCGGGGAGGCCAACCGGGCGCACCCTGCTGCGCAAGGAAAGGGTCTTCGGAATCGACTCCCGCGAATAATCCCCTCCGGCCGCGTCCGCACCCTGCTGGTGGTGGCCCCGCGGGCAGGGTGCGTATTCCCTTCTCCCGAACGCATCGAAATTCTCCAACATCGGCCCTTGTCACCGCGAAGGCTGATCCGTACGCCGCTTCGTGGACAGAGCCTCGCTCTCCAAGGACAGAGCTTCGGGCTTCGTGGACAGAGCCTCCGGGTCCGTGCTAATGGGGAACGACGATTCCAGGCTGACCAGTGATATTCGAAATTCTCCAACACTGTCCTTTAGCGGGCGATGGTGAAGATGAGCAGCGAAATTAATCTGCCGAGCCAGTTCAACGTTGCGGATTACTATATCCTTCCCAATTTAACAGCGGAGAAGGCGCAGCGGCCCTATCTGCTTTGCGGGGACGAGGCCCTCACGTACCGTCAGCTTCACGAGGGTTCCAACCAGGTGGGCAATGCCCTAAAAAAGTTGGGCGTGGAGCCGGAGCAGCGGGTGATGCTGCTGATGCTGGAGAGCTTTTCCTTCCCTATCTGCTTCTGGGGCGCCCTGCGCATCGGCGCGGTGGCGGTGCCGGTTAATACCATGCTGACCTCCAAGGACTACCTGTATTTCCTTAACGACAGCCGGGCCAAGGTGCTGATCGTGGACGCGGATTTGTGGCCCCAGATCGAGCCCATCGCGGCCGAGCTGAAGCACCAGCGGCATATCGTCATTTGCAACGGAACGGTGGAGGGCAAACCTTCCCTGGACGAGCTGATCGCCGGCGAAAGCAGGGAGCTCGTGGTGGAGATGATGTCTCCGGACGAGCCGGCCTTCTGGCTCTATACCTCGGGCAGCACCGGCGCACCCAAGGCCGCCGTGCATCTGCACCATGATATGGTTTATTGCAGCGAGTTTTTAGCCAAGCAGACGCTGGGGCTGGGCAAGGACGATATCGGATTTTCCGCCGCCAAATTTTTCTTCGCCTATGGGTTGGGCAACAGCCTGTATTTTCCAATGGATACCGGCGGGCAGGCCGTTATTCTACCCGGACGGCCCACGCCCGAACTGATTTTCGAAACCATGGCCCGCTACCGCCCCACGGTATTCTACGGCGTGCCCACTCTATTCAATGCCATGCTCATCACCTACGAGGGCTGGCTGGAGGGCAAAGACGGCCCCGATCCCCCGCCCAAGCTGGATCATCTGCGCTTCGCCGTTTCCGCCGGAGAAGCCCTGCCCACGGAAGTGTATCAGCGCTGGAAGAAGCATTTCGGCTGCGAAATTCTGGACGGCATTGGCTCCACGGAGATGCTGCATATGTTTATTTCCAATCGGCTGGGCGATGTGCGGCCGGGCAGCACGGGCAAGCTGGTGGCGGGTTACGAGGCCCGTCTGGTGGACGAGCACGGCGCCGATGTGCCGGACGGAGAGGTGGGGGCTTTATGGGCGAAGGGAGAATCCGCCGCACCCTATTATTGGAACAAGCACGAGAAATCAAAGACCACCATGCTCGGTGAGTGGACGGTCACCGGGGATCAGTTCCACAGGGACAGCGACGGATACTATTGGTACCACGGGCGCAACGACGACATGATGAAGGTGAGCGGCTCCTGGGTATCGCCCCTTGAAGTGGAAAACGCCCTGCTCTCCCACGATGCGGTGGCCGAATGCGCGGTGGTTGGGCAGACGGACGAGGCAGGACTGATCAAGCCCAAGGCGTTCATCGTGCTCAAGGAAGGGCGGGAAGAATCGCCGCAATTGGCCGAGGCGCTGCAGCGGCACGTTGCGGACGCCATCGCAAGTTTCAAGGCTCCCCAATGGGTCACCTTCGCCAAGCATCTGCCCAAGACCGCCACGGGGAAAATCCGGCGCTTCGAGCTGCGGAATTGAATGCGCCCGAAGGGCCGTGTCCGGGGCCGCTTCCGCCGGAGGATGCAGGCGCAGCCCTTGGCAACCCGCGGCGGGCGGGTTAGACTGTGCGCCGTGATTTCCCGGAATTTCCGACAACCCTAGCGAAGCCCTTCCCGTGCAAATTGAAACCCTGTCCCGTCTGATGGGCCGTCCGGCGGAAGTGATGCCGGTGCCGCTAAAGCCGGCTTATCCCCGCCGCGTGCTGGTCAAGGAGGGCATCAAGGCTTTCCTGGGAACCGCGACCTGCTTGTTCATCGTATTTGTGCTCAAACCGACGCCCTACATCGGCTGGCCTATCGGCGCTGTGGGTTTGCTGTTTTTCTCCTACCTGCTTCAGCAGATGTCCCGTTATTTTCTGCGCCTGCACGTGGACGACACCGGGGTCATTCATGAGGTGGCGGGACGGCGCAAAACCATCCGCTGGACGGAATTGCGCGATATGCGGCTCAATTTCTATCCGCAAACCAAAGGCGCCAAGACGGGCACCTTGGTGATGATCCTGAAGGCCGGTAAAACCCGCATCAAGATCGACTCCACGCTGGACCATTTCCCCACAGTGCTCTCCAAGGCTGCCGCGGTGGCACGGGAAAAAGAGATATTCCTGCATCCCACCACCGCCGAAAACCTGAGTGAACTGGAACTCTAGTGCGCTGCGTTGACCCGGAGCTTATGCTCAGGGTGAGGACAGCTTCTTGGGGAAGAGAGGCTCCAGCAGGCGCGTTTCCCCGTGTTTCATCAGGAAGAACCGCTGCGGGGAAATTCCCGCGGTGCGCAGCGACCTGGCCAGGGCCTGGGGCGGCTCATTGGGCAGCTCATCCGTCATGTCGAAGGTGCCCCAGTGCATGGCCATCGAATAGCGGGACCCCAGGTCCCGGTGCACCCGCACCG
>JAPUIH010000218.1 GCA_027297205.1 SAR324 cluster bacterium
TCAACCCGGCAGCGAACCAAAAGCAGGGGAGCTGCAACCCGGCAGCGAACCAAAAGCAGAGGAGCTGCAACCCGGCAGCGAATCAAAAGCAGAGCAGCTGCAACCCGGCAGCGAATCAAAAGCAGAGCAGCTGCAACCCGGCAGCGAACTAAAAGCAGGGGAGGCAGCGCCGTCCGGCGATGCAGTGCCTGAGGACGCGCCGGGGGCGGAGGTTGGCCAAGGCCCGCAGGGGGAGACGCAGGCAGGTGAGACGCCACGGGCGGAGCCCCAAGCAAAGCCCGTTGGCGAACTGGAATTGCTGAAAGGCCTGGTAAAAATTACGCGCCGCAATCTAGTCCAGGTACATCAGGAACCTGGCAAGCGTGTGCCCGTGTTCAGTGGAGACAGGATGCATGTAGGCGCGAACAGCAAGGCGAAGCTGTTTTTCAGGAATGAGCGCGATCAAGTCACCCTCTACTCCGGCACCCTGTTCACCGTGGACGAGGTCACGCCTGACGACGCCCGCTTTACGCTTATTGTGGGCAAGGCTCTGTTCACGCCACTCTCGCAAGATTCCAGCAATAATATTACCGTGAGCACCCCGGCAGCCATCATCCACGCCAGGGGCAGTGAATTCCTGGTGGCATCCGATGGCGCGGTGGCTTACGCCCTTGCAGTCAGTGGAGTTGCCAGGGCCGCCGCGGTGGGATCCCCAGGTGAGCAAGTCATCCTGACGGCCAACCGGGCCACGGCGGTTCAACCCGCCAAACCGCCCGCATTTCCGGTGGGGGTTTCGGCCGAAGCCAAGCGCGAAATTCTCCGCGCAGCAGGCACGGCGCGGCTCGCAGGCCTCCCATTCGATTTTTCGTCGCCGGAAGAAGCGGAAGCAGCAGGTGAGAAGGAACGCACCGCCAACCTCGTGGCGGAGGACGGCCTGCACAAGCTCAGGCAGAGAGTGGCGGAAATCATGACTGCCATCGAGGAAAGCAGCGATGCCGCGCGGCCTTCGACGGCAGTGGGCGCATTCGGCCAATAGTCCGCATCCCCCAGGTATGCCCTCCGTATTGGGGCAATACGGACTTCTCCCCGCTGCCGCGGGCAGCGTGTGCGAAAGCCGTGGCTAGGCGTCCAGAAACACCGTGGCTTCCACTTCAATCATCCACTCGGGGCGGGCCAATCCGTCGATGATGACCAGGGTGGAAGCCGGGTAGGGCTCGCCCATGAACTCGTCCCGTACGGCGCGGTAATCCTCTATATTTCTAGGATCCGTGAGGTAAACATTGATCTTGGCGATATTGCCAAGCCCTCCTCCCAACTCCTCCGTGATACTTTTCAGATTTCGGAAAACCTGCCGGGCCTGCGCCGCAAAATCCCCCACACCCACCAGGTTGCCTGCCTTGTCCTGGGCTACCTGCCCCGAAATGAGCGCCATGTTTCCTGATCTGGCCACATGGGAGTAGCCCTTGGTGGGATGTACTGAGTCGGGATGTATGATTTCGTGCGCCATCTGAGACACCTCCTCGCCGGTGATTTGGTCATTTACTATAGGACTGCGTCTGAACAGGCCACGGCCCGCCCCGCGGCCCAGGTTTCCGCCGCAATTGAATCCATCTGCCCAGCAAACTACAGCGAGGTCAACAGGCAATTCCGCCACACGCGGCGCGGGGGCGCGCCCACCATTGCCGTGCCGCCAATTCAATATGAACCACAATGTACATGGCTCTATCTCTGCAATAATGCAGTATAATGCCAGAAATTCATTTGTTGATGACAACTTAGGAGCCGTGCCCATGAAACGCAGCAAAACACTATCGCGAAGGCAGTTGGTGCGCGGTACTCTTGCGGCCCTGCCCCTGCTCGCCGTCCCGCCTCTGGTCTGGGGCAAGAAAAGCGGCCCATCCTGCCTGCTCACTCCCAGCCAGGGTGAGGGTCCTTTTTATCCGTTGCGCTTTACGCCCCATGGGATGGATCTCACCCGCAAGCAGCCCGGCGGCCCCAAGGCCCAGGGGCGGCAGATCGTGGTGCGGGGCACAGTGACGGATGCCCGGTGCCGGCCCTTGCCCGGTGCCGAGGTGGAAATCTGGCAGGCGGACAGTCAGGGCCGCTATAACCACCCCCATGACCCCCGCAACCTGGGACTCGATTCCAATTTTCTCTACTGGGGCCGGGTACTCACCGATGCGCAGGGGCGTTACGCATTTCGCACGATCGCGCCCGCGGCCTATCCCGCTTCCAGCAGTTGGATGCGTCCACCCCATATTCATTTCAAGGTGCGTCAAAAAGGCGCGGGCACCCTGGTCACCCAGATGTATTTTCCCGGCAACGCCCTCAACGCCTCGGACTATCTGCTCGGCGGGATCGAATCCTCCCTCAGGCAGCGCCTGATCGCAAAATTGGCGGGCGGCTCCAGGGGCGCCCCAACCCCGGACATCCCCCGCTACCTCTTCGATATCAGCTTGACCTGAGCAAGGAGATCAACGCGCGCAGGCTTGCCCAAGTCAAGGGGGCCTGCTATGCAAAAAGGCTGTTCTACTCATGGGACCGACTTCACTGCCGATAAGGCAAAGGGGCGCAACCTCCTTTTGTGGGGATTGCCTCCGCTCATTTCTAGCAGAGGGTTTCATGAAGCGTTTTCTCATCCTCAATACGATCGGAGCCATGTTTTCGATACTTCTCACCTCAGCGGCGGCGGGAGCCGAACTGCCCGACGGCATTTATGCCAAATTCGACACCAGCAAGGGGGAAATTCTGGTCAAGCTGTTTTACGAGCGCACGCCCATGACCGTGGGCAATTTTGTCGGGCTCGCCGAGGGCACCATGCCCTGGCGCAACCAGGACGGAAAGGAGAAGACCAGTAAATTCTATGACGGGCTGATCTTCCACCGGGTCATCGCGGATTTCATGGTGCAGGGAGGCGATCCGCTGGGCCAGGGCACCGGCGGGCCGGGTTACAGCTTTCCCGATGAATTCCACCCGGAGCTGGTTCACGACAAGCCGGGCATACTTTCCATGGCCAATTCGGGACCGGGCACCAACGGCAGCCAGTTCTTCATTACCCACGTGCCCACACCCTGGCTGGACAACCGCCATTCGGTGTTCGGGGAGGTGGTCACTGGCATGGATGTGGTAAACGCCATTGCGGGAGGCGACAAGATCAAGAAATTGTCTATCCAGCGCATCGGAAAGGCGGCCAAGGCATTTGACGCCCTGGAAGCCTTTAAATCCAAGCAGTAGACCCGCGGGGCCGCCGCCGCACAGCCGGTCCATGGAGCGAATTGATGAGTGATGCCCCCATCCTGGTGAATCGGGAATCCCCCGCGATGGCGGTCGTAACGATCAACAATCCCGCCCGCCGCAACGCGGTATCCCTGGAAATGTGGCGCGGGCTGCGGCAGACATTCATCGAACTCGGGGGCGATGCGGACATCCGGACGATCGTGCTCACCGGCGCCGCCGGCCATTTCTGCGCCGGAGCGGACATCAGTGAATTCGCCGAGGTGCGCAGCACCGCGGAGGACGGGGCCCGCTATGAGCGGGAGGTGGACGAGACCACCCTAGCCATCATGGACGCCCCCAAGGCCACCATCGCCGCCATCGAAGGCTATTGCATGGGCGGCGGTTGCGCCCTGGCGATGGCCTGCGATTTCCGGCTGGCCGCTCCCTCCGCCAACTTCGGTATTCCCGCGGCGCGCCTGGGCACTCTCTACAACATCCTGGACCTGGGAAACCTGCACGCCCTGGTGGGACTGGCCAACGCCAAGCGCATTATGTACACGGGCGAGCCCTTCGACGCCGAGGAAGCCTACCGCATGGGCTTTGTGGACCAGGTGGCCCAGGGCGCGCTGGAGGACGCCGTGCATGCCTTCACCGCCCTGCTAGACCATAAGGCGCCCCTCACCATTGCAGGCTCCAAACTCACCCTGAACGCCCTGTCCCGGGGCGAAATCGAGGCCAAGCGCGCGGAAATCGAGCGGGCCACGGACATCGCCATGGAAAGTGCGGACTACCGGGAAGGCGTGCGGGCTTTCATGGAAAAGCGCAAGCCACGCTTCAAAGGTGTCTAGACCGGCCCTCCCGCCCGGAAAGCCCCGTTGACAGGGATTCGGCGCCCGTGATAGGTGGGCGCAATTCCTATCGCTTCCATACCAAATGAGGTGCTATGAAAGGTGCTGCCGCCATTGCGGATATTCTTAAGCGGGAGGGTGTCGAATTTCTGATCGGCTACCCGGTAAATCCCATCATCGAAGCCGCCGCGGAGCGGGACATCCGTACAATCATAGTGCGCCAGGAGCGCACCGGCCTGCATATGGCGGACGCCTTCAGCCGCCTCAATTCCGGCGATAAAATTGGCGTGTTCGCCATGCAGCATGGGCCGGGCAGCGAGAACGCCTTTGGCGGGGTGGCCCAGGCCTATGGGGATTCCGTGCCCATCCTGATCCTGCCCGCCGGTTATGGCCGCGCCATCACCAATGTGCAGCCCAATTTCTCCTCCCTGCTCAACTATCAGCACGTTACCAAGTCCTGCGAACAGGTAACCCTGGCGAGCGCCATTCCCGATGCGATGCGCCGTGCCTTCACCCAGGTGCGCAACGGACGGCCGGGGCCCGTGCTGGTGGAGTTTCCCGTGGACGTGCTGCGCGAGGAGGTGGGCGAGAGCATCGACTATCAGCCCTCCGTCCGCCTGCGCTGCGGGCCGGATCCGGATGCCGTGGCCGAGGTGGCGCGAGTGCTGGTGGAGGCCAAGCGCCCGGTGATTTATGCGGGGCAGGGCGTGCACTACGCCCAGGGGTGGGCTGCCCTAAGGGAGCTTGCGGAATTGCTGGCCTCGCCGGTGACCACCAGTTTGCAGGGCAAGAGCGCCTTCCCGGAAAGCCATCCGCTCTCCCTGGGCTCGGGCGGCCGCGCCATATCCGGCCAACTGCACGAGTTTCTCCAGAAATCGGACGTGATTTTCGGCATCGGCTGCAGCTTCACCACCACCAACTTCGGCGTGAAAATGCCCGCGGGCAAGACGATCGTCCATGCCACCCTGGATACCGCGGACATCAACAAGGACCTGCCCTGCCAGCATGCGCTGATCGGCGACGCACGGCTGACCCTGGAAGCTCTGGTGAGAGAGACCCGCGATCTGCTGGGCAATCAGGCCCGGGACGCAGGAGAGGTTTCCACGGAAATCGCCAAGCACAAGGCGGAATGGCTGGCGGAATGGAGCCCCAAGCTGACCAGCGGGGAAACGCCCCTCAGTCCTTACCGGGTGCTGTGGGACCTCCACAATACGGTGGACCGGGCCAACACCATCATCACCCATGACGCCGGCAGTCCGCGGGATCAGCTTTCGCCCTTCTGGGAGTCCGAAGTGCCGCTCAGCTACATCGGCTGGGGGAAAACCACCCAGTTGGGCTATGGACTGGGACTGGCCATGGGCGCCAAACTGGCCCAGCCGGACAAGCTGTGCATAAATGTCTGGGGCGATGCCGCGATCGGATTTACCGGCATGGATTTCGAGACTACGGTGCGGGAGCGCATTCCCATTATGTCCGTGCTGCTTAATAACTTCTCCATGGCCATCGAACTGAAAGTGATGCCCGTGTCCACGGAAAAATACCGCAGTACGGATATTTCAGGCAATTACGCCGACATGGCCAAGGCCTTCGGCGCCTACGGTGAACGCGTTACCGCACCGGATGAGATAATACCCGCCATCAAGCGGGGCATCGAGCAGACCCAGCAGGGCAATCCGGTGCTGCTGGAATTCATCACTTGCAAGGAAGTGGAAATTTCCAGTTATTAGAACCGGCGCGGCGGGCTCGCGCGGCCCGCGCGAAGATGTAATGAGGAGCCAACCATGGGAGAAATGATTCAGTTCAGCGGCCCTGACGGAAATTCCGTGCCTGGCTACCTGGCCACACCGGCGGCGGGGGACGGCGCCCCTGGAATCGTGGTGGTGCAGGAATGGTGGGGCCTCAACGAGCAGATTAAGAGCATGGGCGACCGATTCGCCGCCGAGGGATACCGCACCCTGGTGCCCGACCTGTACCGGGGCAGGGTCACCCAGGATCCCGATGAGGCAAACCACATGATGAGCGGCCTGGACTGGGCCGGCGCCACCCATCAGGACATCCGCGGCGCGGTGAAATACCTGAAATCCGCAGGCCAGAAGGCCGCGGTAATGGGCTTTTGCATGGGCGGGGCGCTGGTAATCATGGCCGGCGTGCATGTGCCCGAACTGGACGCGGGCGTGTGCTTTTATGGCATTCCTCCCAAGGAAGCCGCCGACCCCCAGAAAATCGGCATTCCCCTACAGGCCCATTTCGCCAATACGGATGATTGGTGCACGCCCGACGCAGTGAACGCCCTGGAATCCGACCTGCAAGCCGGAGGCGTAAATCATGAGTTGTACCGTTATGACGCCCAGCACGGCTTTGTGAACGACACAAGATCGGATGTATACGACGCCACGGCGGCCAGTGAGTCGATCGAGCGGTCGCTCACCTTCCTGAAGGCAAATTTGTAGGGCCCCGGGGGACCGCCGGGGTGACTTACCCCTGGCGGGTGCAAAGGATGGGCGCTTAAGGAAGAAATCCAGCGGCGCCAGTGGGCGGGCGGGGGCGCGTTCGTGACGAATATCATGGGAGGAGCCATGCCAGATATGGCTTATACAGAGGCGGCCGCCAGAGCAACCGCACAGCGCAAGGTGACCGTCGTTTCCGCGGTTCTTGCGATCGTAATTGGCCTGGGCATCCTGTACGGCGTGGGGCTTGCGCAACCGGCGGCGCTGCACAAT
>JAPUIH010000219.1 GCA_027297205.1 SAR324 cluster bacterium
CTACTGCGCTCTGGACAGGCGTCACGCGAGCTTGGCCCGCTCCTCAGCACCGCGGAGTCCTTAAATATCCGTAATATAAAACCGCCGCCTCCCTGTGGAGCCCTGCGTAGCAGGGTGTCTCGCCTGTCCTGAGCAAAGCCGAAGGGAAGGGGGCTGGGTCGGCGCACATTTTCTCAGACACAGCCTAGCTGTTCCGGCTCCGCTGGCTCGGAGCTGTGGGTTTACTGTTCCTGCTCCACTGGCGCGGAGCCGCGGGTTTATTGTTCCTGCTCCACTGGCGCGGAGCCGAAATAGGCAATGAAGGCCTCGGCGAAATCTTCAAAGGTCAGGCCGTCCCGCCCATAAATCAGGTCCTGGGGCAGGTGCTCCAGTTCGATCTGCACTTCAAATTCGTCGGCAAGCTGCTCCAGCATGTCGAACACGTCAATGGAATCCAGCCCCAGCTCGTCGAACACCAGCGCATTGTCGCTGATCTGTTCCCGTTCCGTCTCCAGGGTCACGGCCATCACGCGGCGCAGCACCTCGCGGATCAGCTCCGCGTCGGCGGGAGAAATTTCCATGGGCCTCCCCTGACGGAATTTTTCTTTCAGGGCGTCGGTCATGGGTTGGCTTCCTTTCCGGCTGGGTGCATGAGGGCAAAGGCCAGGCAGGCGTTATGCCCTCCGAAGGCGAATGAGTTGACCAGCACCGCCGCGCGGTTGGCCTTCCCAAGGGCCGGCTGTTCCGCGGCGAGGGCGGGCGAGATGGCGCAGTCCGGATCGGGTGCGTCCAGATGAATCATGGGCACCACCTGGCCGGAATTAAGGCTGAGCACGGCCAGTACGGCGTCGATGGCCCCCGCCGCCCCTATGGTATGCCCCAGCAGGGCCTTGGTGGCGCTCAACGTGGGGCGAAGACCACAGACCTGTTCCAGAGCCCTCGCTTCGCAGGCGTCGTTGTAGCGGGTGCCTGTGCCATGGGCATAGACATGGGCCACGCGTTCCGCCGGCAGACCGGCATCGTCCAGGGCGAGCACCATGGTACGGGCCTGATCCGTCCCGTCTTCCCGGGGGGCGAGCAGGCTGAAGGCGTCGGAGGTGGCCGCGCCCCCCAGCAGGCAGGCCAGCGCCGGACGGCCCCGCTTGCGGGCGCTCTCCTCACGTTCCAGCACCAGGCAGCCCGCCCCGTCCCCCAACGCAATGCCGTCCCGCTCCGCGGCAAAGGGGCGGCAGGCCCTCGCGCCCAGCTCTGTGCGCATGGTGAGCGCGCCCAGCTTGTGAAATCCTTTGATCACCCCACCCACCACGCACAAGTCCACCCCTCCGGCCACCGCGCAGTCCACCCGCCCCAGGCGCAGGGCGTCCAGGGCGGTCAGCAGGGCCGTGGCTCCCGAGGCACAGGCCGTGTTGATGGTTAAGCAGGGCCCGCGGAAGCCCCGCAGCAGCGAAAGCTGCCCGGCCAGGGAGGACGCCATGTACTTGAGCACGGCCAGGCGGCTCACATCGCGGTGCACAGCCTTTTCCGCCGTAAAGATGTTGATGAATTCCTGCTCCGTGAATTGCGCCGAACCGGCCCCCGTGCCTGCGTACACGCCCACCCGTTCCGGTGGAATGTTGTCCTGCTCCGCCAGGCCGGCCTGCTCCAGGGCCTCCAGGGCAGTGAGCAGCCACAAGTGGCAGCATTCCTCGGAAGTGTTCCAGATCTGCCGGGGCACGGCCTCGCGAATGCGCGCGGCCAGCACAGCCCGGTCAATGCGCGCGGCCAGCACGGGAG
This sequence comes from SAR324 cluster bacterium, assembly GCA_027297205.1. GTDB lineage: Bacteria > SAR324 > SAR324 > SAR324 > JACQKK01 > JAPUIH01. The sequence continues at coordinate 1,753 of JAPUIH010000219.1, forward strand.
GCATGGTCAGGGGCAGCGGAAAGCTCTCGGCGGGCTGTTCGGCCACGGCCGACTCTCCGGCCAGCAGGCGCTTCCAATTGTGCTCCACACCAAAGCCCAGGGCGGTGGACAGGCCGATCCCGGTCACAACGATCTTTCCCGCGCTGGCCGGGAAAGCCGAGGCTACCATTGCAGGAGCACCATTTCGGCGCTGAATCCCGGCCCGACCGCCATCATTAAACCGTATTCGCCGGGACGGGGCCTGACCTCCCGCTCGAATTGATGGAGCACGAATAGCACGGTGGCCGAGGAAAGGTTGCCGTAGTTCTGAAGCACCTCCCAACTGATGCGCGTCTGCTTCCGAGTCAGCGATAGTTTTTTCTCTAGCCCTTCCAGCACCTTGCGCCCACCGGGATGGAGCAGGAAATGGCTCAGATCTTTCAGCCGCAGTCCCTGTTCTTCGAGAAAGGGCAGCAGATGTTTTGGCACCTGCTGCCGGACAAATCGGGGCACCCGGGGCAGCATGACGATCTTGAGCCCGGTGTCGGTATTTTCGAAGCCCATCAGGTCCAGGGAATCGGGAAAAAACACGCTGCGGGTGGCGATAATGCGGGCAGGCAGGCGGCACCCGTTCTCCAAGGCCGGGTCTGCGCCGTTCCGGCGGGCGGTGAACCGTTCACCGGCCATCACGGTGGCCGCGGCGCCGTCCCCGAACAGGGCGGCGGAGACCACATTGGCCATGGAGAAATCCTCCACTTGGGCCGTAAGGGTGGTCAGTTCAGCCGAAATGACGAGAGCGGCGGATTCCTGGTAGACCCGCAGAAAATCGTTGGCATTGCTGATCGCCAAAGCGCCGGCCACGCAGCCCATCTCCGTGATCGGTTGGCGCCGGGTATACTGCCCGAAGGGCATGCGGTTCATCAGATGGTTTTCCACCGAAGGAATCATCACGCCGGTGCACGAAGTGCTGATGATCAATCCGACCTGCTC
>JAPUIH010000022.1 GCA_027297205.1 SAR324 cluster bacterium
CGGAGGGCTGAAAGCCGTTGGTATATTTGTCCAGTTCCGCAAAGCCGGAGGGCAGGCCGGTCAGGTCATCGCCGCGGTCCTGGGCGGCCTCCAGGGCTTCAAAGTTGGCGGCGAGCAAATCCTTCAGTTGCGCGTAGCTGCGCACCTGGGCGTCATTGGCCAGCTCGATGATGATGTCCTGGGCCTGATCCAGCAGTTCACCCACGTCGCCGGGGGTGTCGCGGCCTTTGTTGGCTATGTCCGTGGCCGCGCTGATCAACGAGCGCAACTGATGTTTCTGGCGGACGATTTCCGCGTACACCGCCACGTTGGAAGCGACCGGCGTGAGGTCGACCAGCTCCGCGATATAGATCAACCCGCCCACCTGATCCAGCAGGTTCCTGGAACGCAGGGCGTCGCCCAGGGTAATTTCGTCAATGGGATTCTGGCGGTCGGCCAGGTTGATCATGGCCTGGAACAACTCGCGGTGCGCGGGGGAGAAGAAAAACTCCGGCTGCAGAATTTCAGCGGCGTGGTTGAGCGCGTCGTTGTTGTGGATGATGGCGCCGAGGACGCCCTGTTCGGCTTCTTTGTCGTGGGGAAGAAGACTTTCGGCCCTCACTGCAACGCCTCCATGCTACGAGGGAATACGGACATCCTTGCCCGCAACGGACGCCTCATGCACCGGGCGCGGCGATTGCTCCCTATCCGCCCTTCCGACCGGCATCCTGCGGCGTTGTCCTTCTGAAATCTTTAACCTGAACCGGCGGCAGGCGCAAGTCAGTTTTCGCTTCCGGCCCCGGTTTCTTCCGGGGGTGCATCCTGCGCGGGCGCATCCTCCTGCGCCGGCTCTGGGGAGGCTTCCGTTGCGGTGGCCTCGCCGTCTTGCTGCCGGCCGCCGTCCGGCGCCTCACCTTCCGTCTGGGCCTGATCCGCTGCGCCGCTGGTCTCTTCTTGCGCGGTTTGCTCAGCGCCCTCGCTTACGGCTTCGCTGGCCGCGCTATCACCTTCCTCGCCCTCGGCGGGCAGTTTTCCTTCGGCGCCCTCAAGGGGCTCCACCTTGATGGAGATGTCCACCTTTACGTCGGTGTGCAGCTTGACCGTGGCGGTGAACGTGCCGACGCTCTTGATGAGCGTGTGAAGCTGGATGGAGCGGCGATCCAGTTCATAGCCTTGCTCGCTCAGCAACGCCTGCAGGTCCCGGTTGGTGACCGAGCCGAACAATTTGCCGTTAACGCCGGCCTTGGCCCGTATCTGCAATACCAGGGCCGCCACTTTTTCCGATTCGGCCTTGGCGCTTTCAATGGCCGTCGCGCGCAACTGGTCCAGTTTCGAGCGATGGTGTTCGATTTCCCGCGAGTTCCTGCGGCTCGCCAGAATGGCCATGCCACGAGGCAGCAGGTAATTGCGGGCGAAGCCGTCCTTGACGTGAACCTCGTCGCCGAGCGAACCCAAACGGGGTACGTCCTGCATTAGTATCAATTGCATGCTGATTCTCCCGGGCACAGCCCTAGTCTTGCGGAATGTAGCCTTCGGAGAAGGACAGCAGGGCGATGTTGCGCGCACGCTTGATGGCGTTGCGCAGGTCGCGCTGGGTTTGCGCTGTATTGCCCGTGATGCGGCGTGGAAGAATCCTGCCCCGCTCCGTAATGTAGTTCTTGAGAAGTTCCACGTCCTTGAAAGGAATTTCAGAAAGCCCGTTCAGTTCCGAGGTTTTCCGGCGGGGAATAATGATCCGGTTGCCGAGCCCTCTCCTGCTCCTGCGCGCCGTATTGGTTTTGCCTCTTGCCATGACTGCCCTTATCTGTCGCTGAGGTTTTGTGCGATGGACCCTTCGGTCTTTAGTTTCTCGAACTTATTGAATTCCTCGTCCACATCTTCCACGAACACCGTCATCCACTTCAGCACGTTTTCGTCGTAGCGCAGTACCCGCTCAAGCGCCGTGAGCGCTTGCGGCGTGCGGTCGAAGTACATCAGGTGGTAATACCCGTAGTCCTTCTTATTCACGGGATAGGCCAATTTTCTGCGCCCCCAGGGCGTCTGGTGCAGCACGTTGCCGCCTTCGCCTTCCACGGTCACTTTGAACTTGTCCAGCAAACCCGTCTGATCTTCCTCGGTGGCGTTCGGGTCAAGAATGATGATCGACTCGTATCCCTGCATGCAATGTCCTTATGTGTTTCGGTTCCAGCTTCTAACTGGATTTGGGTGAAGTCCAGTTTTCGAATTTGCCATGGGTAATGAATTCGGCCGCCACCCTGGCCGCTTGCTCAACCGCCGCGGCAAGCTTGTCGTTCTCCTCTGCATCCGTCACTTTCTTCAGCACCCGCCCCACTGCGGACTCGCCGGGCCGGGGCCGGCCCACGCCCAGCCGCACGCGCTTGAACTGGCGGCTGCCCATGCACTCGATGATGGAGCACAGCCCCCGGTGTCCGCCGTCGCTGCCGCTGCCGCGCAGCCGCACGGTGCCCACTTCCAAATCCAGGTCGTCCACGATCACCAGCAGCCCTGCCAGGGGAACCTTGTAATAGTGCAGGAGAGCCTGTACGGCCATTCCGCTCTTGTTCATGAAGGTCTGCGGCTTAACCAGCATGAATCGCCCGTCCGCCACGCGCCCCCGTGTGAACCGGGCGTCGAACTTGTTTTCCCAGGAACTGGAATCCAGCAGGGTGGCAACTCGGTCGATGACCTGAAATCCGACATTGTGCCGGGTCGAATCGTATTCCTTGCCGGGATTGCCCAGCCCAACCGCGACGTGCATGGCGCCCTATCCAGGTCATTCTTGATCGGACTCGGGCTCCGCTGCGTCTTCTCCTTCTGCGGCGGCTTCCTCGACGCCTTCTTCTCCTTCCTCGACTTCCTCTTCTTCCACTTCCTCTTCGACTTTGGGCGCCGACACGACGATCACCGTTTCATCCAAATCGGTAACGGGGGAGATGCCTTCAGCAAAGACGATATCCTTCATGTGCAGGCTGTCGCCGATCTCCAGCGCCGAAACGTCTAAAGAGATATATTCCGGAATCGCCGTGGGCAGGCATTCCACCACGATTTCATGCTTGACCACCTGCAGAATGCCACCCAGCCGCACGCCCGTGGCGGTTCCGTCGGGGCGCAGTTCCACGGTGACATGCACCGTCTTTTCGGTATTGATCTCCTGAAAATCAATATGCAGAAGCCGGTTGCCCGTGGGTGTGGCCTGCACTTCCCGCAGCAGCACTTGTTTTTCCTGGGCCGCGCCGCCATCGGAATAGCGCAGGGTCACCATGCGCTCCCCACCATGCAGTAGTTGCACGAGCTTTGCAGCCTGCAGACTGTCAAGCTGAATAGTAATGGGATCGTGCAGACCGTACACGATCGCCGGCAGACGCCCCTCGCGGCGCATTTTTCGTACGGCGCTCTTGCGCAACTCCGTGCGCGGCGTCGCATCTAGAAATAATTCGCTCATCTTCCGAACCTGATTTCGTACCAGTGGCGCGGCTTCATACAGCTTCCGCGCGGCTTTAGCATAATCTATCTTTTTACGTTTTAAGGCCCGCCGGGTCAATAATATTATTCAACCGCGCCGGCGCTGTTCAGGCCGAAAAGACCCATAGGGGATTCCGGGGCCGCCAGCCGGGGGCGGTGCGTGCCGCGGGGGGCCGGGCGGGCGGGATTTGCGCTCCTTTTGCGTTCAGAGGTATAAAGGGTGCATGTCGAGACCGGGACGCGCCCGCTGTGCGGACGGCCCGCGTTCGGACAAACCGGCTGGTTGGAGCATCGATGAAGGTCCCGGCGGACAAGCAACTTGAACATTCGGTGGAAGCCGCGGAAAAAGGCGCCGGGGGGCAGGATATCCATCCCACCGCCATCCTTCATGCGGACGTTGTGCTGGGTGAAAATGTACGCATCGGCCCCTACGCCATCATCGGGGCGGGAGTGAGCCTTGGCGACGGCACGGAGGTGATGAACCATGTCACCGTGCAGGGCACCACACGCATCGGACGGAACAACCGCATTTACCCTTACGCGGCGATTGGGCTGGACCCGCAAGACAAAAAGTACGAATTCGGGAGCAAATCCGAGCTGGAAATCGGCGATGGCAACACGTTCCGCGAAAACGTCACCGTGCATCGCGGCACCACCGGCGGGGACGGCACGACCCGCGTTGGAAACGGTAACTTCATTCTTTCCTACTGCCATATTGGCCATGACTGCGTGGTGCGAGATCAGACCATATTCGCCAACTGCGCGACCCTGGGTGGCTTCGTGACCGTCCATGACCGGGCTTACCTGGGCGGATTCACCGCCGTGCATCCCTTTTGCAGGATCGGGGAGTTGGCTATTACCGGTGGCCATACGATGGTCGCCCAGGATATCCCGCCCTTCGTGAACGCCACCGGCAATCGCGCGAAACTTTACGGGATCAACAAGATCGGAATGCAACGGGCCGGCTACAGCGACGAAGAAATGCAGAATATGGCCAAGGCCTATAAGATATTTTTCCGCAGCAAACTTTCCGCGGGGGAAGCCCTGGCCAAGCTTGACAAACGGTTTTCCGAATCCCCGGTGGTGATGAAGTTCGCTGAGTTCGTGAAGCAGTCGGAGCGCGGCATCTGCCGCTGATCAGCATGCCCGGCATTGCAGAACCCTTGCTGACGGTGCCCGGCTTTTCCTGGTCGGGAAGCAATATCGGCATCAAGGACGATAGCCTGGACTTTGCCGTGGCTTATTGCGAGCGGTCCTGCGCGGCGGCCGGCGTGTTCACCCGAAACAACTTCCCCGGTGCGCCAGTGGTGGTGGGCCGGGAGCACCTGGCGGCCGGAGCGTTGCAGGCCATCGTGGTCAACTCCAAGAACGCCAATGTGGCCACGGGCCCGGACGGGCTGGCCGATGCGCGGCGCTGCTGTAAGTTGCTGGGAGAAGCCCTGGGCATCGCGCCGGAACTGGTGCTGCCCAGTTCCACCGGGGTAATCGGCGTGCCCCTGCCCATGAAGCGGCTGGAGCGGGCCTGCCGGGAGGCCCCGCGGGGGCTGAACCCGGGCCCGGAGGGACTGCAAGCCTTCGCCCGCGCCATCCTGACCACCGACACCCGTCCCAAGGCAATCTCACTACGGGTGGGGGCCGCGACCCTGACCGGCGTGGCCAAGGGTGCGGGCATGATCGAGCCGCACATGGCCACCATGCTTGCCTATTTCTTCACCGACGCCGCCCTGGACGCCGGAATCTTGAGGGAGATGCTGGGGCGGGCGGTGGACAAGTCCTTCAACCGCATTTCCATCGACACGGACACTTCCACCAGCGATACGGTGGTGGTGATGGCCAATGGCTTGGCGGGTGCCGTGCCTGCGGAAGACTTCGAGGCGGCCCTGAGCGAAGCCACGGTCTATCTGGCCAAGGAAATCGCCCGCGACGGAGAGGGGGCCACCAAGCTGATCGAGCTCATCGTGTGCGAAGCGCCCAGCCAGGCCGCGGCCCTGGCCATCGCCAAGTCCATCGTTAACTCGCCCCTGGTGAAAACGGCCATCTACGGCGCCGATCCCAACTGGGGGCGATTCGTGATGGCGGTGGGAAAAGTGTTCGAGCATCCCACCCCCCTGGAGGCCCTGCGCATCGAATTCGGAGGGGAGGACGACCCGCTGGTCATTTCCATGGCCGGTCAGACCCCGGAAACCCTGCAACGGATTGCCCGCTATCTGGGCGGTGAAGAGTTGCGTATCCGTGTCAGGCTGGGCCAAGGCAAGGCCCAGGAAACGGTATGGGGTTGCGACCTTACCGAGGGCTACGTGAAAGAGAACGCGGAGTACACCACTTGAGCCATCCATCACCCCGTGCTGAAACCTGGCCGCCACTTGCGGTGGCGGGAAGCCAGGGAAAAGCGTTGTATCGCCGCCGCGAAATGGCTAGGCTCCAGAGAATCCCATAACGGAATCAAAGTCATGAGCAATTCCACGGTAAGGTTCCTGTTCGATTACAACAGTCCCTACTCCTATTTGGCTTCCCTGCAGGTGGAGGAAGTCTGCCAGCGCCATGGGGCCAAGCTGCATTGGGTTCCCATCGTGTTGGGCGGTATCTTCAAGGAAGACAATACCACGCCGGCCCACATGATCGATAAGCGGCGCGAGTATATGCTGAAGGATCTGGAGACCCTGGCCGAAATGTACGGGCTGCCCTATCAGGCGCGCAGCAACTTCCTGTTCAACCCAATCCTCGCCATGCGCACCACACTGCAGGTGCCCCAGGGTGAGGAACGGGCCCGCGCCGTGCATGGCCTGTACAGGGGCGTCTTCGCCGAAGACCTGGATATGGGCGATCCGGAAGTTGTGACCCGGTTCCTCAACGAGTCCGGCCTGGACGGCCCGGCCCTTGTGGAGGGTTCCCAGCAACAATGGGTTAAGGACGAGCTGAAAAAAAACACCGACGATGCGCTTGCCCAGGGTGTTTTCGGCGCTCCCACCTTCATTCTATCGGATGGACGCATGCTTTGGGGCCACGACCGACTGAAAGTGCTTGATTATTTTCTGGAAAAACCCAAAAATGGGTAGGTTATGGAGTAAGGGGAGCACTCCGTATCCCGAATACAGAAAATTAGTCGGCTGCTTGCAGCAGAAACTTACCAGACCCGCCGGCGTCCGGTGACGAAAAATTAATCGTATTGTAAATTAGGTTGGAACAGGTGACGGGGATCGGCTCACAGAAGAGCCGGAAAACTCAAGGGTACGCGCCCTGACCCACTTACAAGGATAGCGATGAATCCCTTCAGGCGGTTTAGGGAAGCCTTTTCAAGCGACATGGCCATTGACCTTGGCACGGCCAATACCCTGGTCTATGTCCGCAATCAGGGCATCGTCATCCGCGAGCCCTCCGTGGTGGCGGTAAGAAGGGACAACAAGGGCGGGTACAAGGTGCTCGCCGTGGGCTCGGAAGCGAAAATCATGCTGGGCCGCACCCCGGGATCGATCTTCGCGATTCGCCCCATGAAGGACGGGGTCATCGCTGATTTCGAAATCGCGGAAGAAATGTTGCGCTACTTCATCCGCCAGGTGCAGAAGCAAAATTCGTTCATCAAGTTCAAGCCGCGCATCATCATCGGCGTCCCTTCCGGTATCACCCAGGTGGAAAAGCGGGCGGTACGGGAATCCGCCGAATCCGCTGGCGCAAAGGAAGTGTACCTGATCACCGAACCCATGGCCGCGGCCATCGGCGCCGGGCTGCCCATCACCGAGCCCGCCGGCAATATGATCGTGGATATTGGCGGCGGCACCACCGAAGTGGCGGTGATTTCCCTGGCGGGCATTGTCTATTGCGACTCGGCGCGCATCGGCGGCGACCGCATGGACGAAACCATCGCCCAATACATCAAGCGCCAGTACAACATGCTGATCGGGGAACGCACCTCCGAAGAGATCAAAATTCAGATCGGCTCCGCCTTCGCAAATGGCGCCCCTCGCACCCACGAGGTGAAAGGGCGGGACCTGGTGACGGGCATTCCCAAGACCCTCACCCTCACCGACTCGGAAATCCGCTCGGCCCTCTCCGAGGTCTATGACGGCATCGTGCAGACGGTGAAGAACGCCCTGGAACGCACGCCGCCGGAGCTTGCGGCGGACATCGTGGACAAGGGCATTGTGCTGGCCGGCGGGGGCTCCCTGCTCAACGGCCTGGACATGCTGCTGCGGGAACGCACGGGCCTGCCGATTATTCAAGCGGAGGACCCGTTGTCCTGCGTGGTAATGGGCACAGGCAAGGCCCTGGACCAGATCGATCTGCTGCGTTCCATCGCCCTCTAACTGTTCCACCTCAAAGCGACAGTTGCATGCGCCGCCTCCGTCAACCGAAGGCGCACCGTGGCGCTTTGTGCCTTGCTTGGCGCCGGGCGGATCAGCCCTCCGGCACGGTCTGAAGCGCCTGCCAGCCCAGGCCCTGATGGCCGAAATTGAACAGGGCCGGATGGATGATCTCGGCCATGATTTCCAGGGATTCCACCAGCCGAGGCCCTGAGCGGTTGAAGAAATGGTTGCCGTCGGAGCAATAGACACGCCCTTCCCGCACTGCCCGCAAATCCGCCCATCCGGGTTTTTCCTGCATCCAATGCAGCTCCTCGCGGGTTTTTTCCATGCCGAACCCGCAGGGCATCAGCAGCAGAATGTCAGGGTCCTGGGCACGCAGGGCCTCCCAGTCCAGCCAGGGTGAGTGCTGCCCCGCCGTGCCGCAAAGGCTTTTTCCGCCCGCCATGGCCACCATCTCCGGGATCCAGTTGCCAGCCGCCATCAGCGGCTCGATCCATTCGATGCAAGCCACCCCCGGCCGCGTAGGGGCCTCCCCGGCCTGTGCCGCGATGGACTGTACACGCGCCTTTAGCGCGGCCACCAGGTCATTCCCGCGCTCGGGTACGTCCATGGCGCCGGCTACCCGGGCGATATCCGTCCACAGGTCCGCCAGCACCATCGGCGCCAGGGAGACCAGCCGGGGGCGCACCCGCAACCAGCCGGCCAGGGCGTCTTCCACATCGGCCAGGCTGACGGCGCAGACTTCGCACTGGGTCTGGGTGACCACCAGGTCCGGCTGCAAACGCACCAGGGCTTCCCTGTCCAGGCTGTAGATGCTCAGGGCACGCTGAAGCAGGGATTTGACTTGCCCGTCAATGTCCGGGCTGCTGCCCCCGGGATCCAGATTCGGCGCGGTGCAAGCCGGGAGCCGCTGTACTTCGGCGGGAAAATCGCATTCGTGTGAGCGTCCCACCAGATGCTCTCCCTGGCCCAGGGCGCACACGATTTCCGTGGCGCTGGGCAGCAAGGTCACCACTCTTGACATGGCGCAAGCCTCCTCTATCGCCCTAACCGTTCCACCTCCGCCGCTCGTGGGGCGTTGGATCGAGCCTCAGGGTACTGCCCCGCGCGGCGATTGCAAACCCTGCTCTTCGCCCACCCCGCGGTTTGGGGCCAGGTGTTATTCCCTTGCGGATTTGCGGGAAAAATGACAGATGCGTGGAGAATCAGACCCACCGCAAAACCAACAGAATTCAATCAATGGAGCAGGAGCAGCGCATGGCGGCATTTCCCAAATACAGCGAATTGCAACGTCCGGACGATTCCGGCTTGCCCCTCTCCTGGGGCACCTGGGGCAAGGACGATCAGTTGGGCACCCTTAACAACATCAGCGAGGATGGGGTCAGGGAGGCCGCACGGCTCGTCACGCGGGGTGTGCGCTTCAATCTGGACCTGCCCTTGCACGTGCCCTTTGGAGTGATCCGGCCCAATGCCCATCACGGCGGCCGGCGCGACCCGGAGCAGACCCTGATCGTGCGGAACCGTGACGACCTGCTGGTGCGCGACGACAAGCTGGACAACTTCTACTTGCAGGCTTCCAGTCAATGGGACGGTCTTACTCATATGGGCGATGCCCGCCACGGATTCTATAACGGCGTACAATCCGAGCAGGTGACGCAGCGGGAGGGCACCCGCAACGGCATAGAGCACTTGGCGGAATTCGGCCTGGTGGGCCGTGGGGTGATGGTGGATATGGTGCGTTATTACGAGAGGGCCGGCCGGGATTGGGACGTGATGGCCCAGCAGGTCATCTCCGCGCAGGACCTGCAAGCCTGCCTGAAGGATCAGGGCGTGACCCCGCAACAGGGAGATATCCTGATGGTGCGCATGGGCTGGGTAGGGAGGTTGCTCGCCGCCGGGGATTTAGACGAGCGCGACGGATTGCTGAGGCCCTGGGCCTATTCGGGTCTGTCTGGCCAGGAGGATATGTGGGAGTTTCTCTGGGATAACCGCATCGCGGCCGTGGCGGCGGATACGGTGACCGTGGAGGTGTGGCCTCTTAAGACCGGCCAGACCAGCCTGCATTTGGCCATCCCACGGCTGGGCATCACCATCGGGGAAATGTTCAATTTCGAGGCGTTGAGCGAGGATTGCGTGCAAACCAAGGAGTATTGCTGCCTGTTCACCTCCAGCCCCCTCAATATCCGGGGCGGGGTAGGTTCGCCTCCCAACGCCATTGCGATCAAGTAGGTGGGTACCGGAATTTCGCTCCGCCTGGGGGAATCCGCTTTGGGGGGAAATCCGCGAATTTGAATGCACGAAAAGAAAAACCCCAGGCCGGTAGACAGGAAAAAAGGAGGAAAATCCTGCCTGCGGAGGGTTCCGGCCTGGGGTTTTGCCTTTTGGACGGGAATTCCTGGCGCCAGTCTGCAAGGGAGTGACTGCCCTTAGCTGGCCTCCCCACCCATTTCGGTGCTGCGCCACTTGCCGCCAACCAGTTTCTCCACCACATGCTTCTGGTCGGGCAGCTTCTCAATGATGCCGCCGTTCTTGATGAAATTGGTTACTGCTCTTTTCAAATCCTCGTGCGAAATTTCTTCTTTCTTCATCAATTCCGTTTAATATTTCAGAGTTTTAGAAAAAAAAGCGCGATAAGGCTTTTTATTCTCATTACCCCTATTGGAGTCTCGATCCCCCTGGTTGGTTCAACCGGCTCCTCTCAATTGGTTCTAGTTTACCCGAAATTACACCATGTGGCTTCATATTTTCAGTAATCGCAGCCACGGAATTGATACAGGCGGATTTACCCTGTACTATCTCCCTGCTTCCGGGCTCGAAAAACTGGCTTCAAACGGGCATTTTGCCCCAAAAACGGCGCCGACGGCATGGGTGAATCGTATTGAACTATCCCATTCCCCCGCTTGCGAACGATCTGCTGCTGCGCGCCGTCAATCGCCAGCCCGTGCCCAGGGTGCCCGCTTGGCTGATGCGGCAGGCAGGCCGCTCCGATCCGCAGTACCGCGCGTACCGGGAACGGGTGGGACTGGGCCTGTACGAGCTTTTCCGCAGTCCTGAGCATGCGATTCCCATTTCGCTCCTGCCACAACGGATCGGGGTGGACGCCATCATCATGTTTCAGGACATTCTCACGCCCCTCACTCCCATGGGTGCGGATTTCGCCTTCAATCCGGGGCCTGTCCTGGCGGAACCCCTGCGGCGGGCCGGGCAGGTGAAAGAACTGCGCGCCTACGGCGTGGCGGACGAGTTGGGATTTGTGGGAGAAACGATCTCCGGGCTGCTGCGGGAGTTGGGGGGCGCGCTGCCCCTGCTGGGCTTCGCGGGCGCGCCGTTCACCCTTGCGGCCTTCATGATTGAAGGCCGGAGCCCCTCGGAGGACATGGCGTCCGTGCTGGCCTTCGCCGAGGAACAGCCGGAGGCCTTTGCTGGACTGATCGATGCTTTGACAGCGCTCACCACCGATTATCTCAACTACCAAATCGAGGCCGGGGTGCACGCCGTGCAACTGTTCGAGTCGATCGGGGAGCGCATCCCCCGTCCTCTGTACGAGCGGTATGCCCAGCCCAGCCATGAGCGGATTTTTTCGGCGCTGCGCTCCGATGTGCCGAGTATACTATTCGTGAAGGGCAGCCCTTATCCCGAGCTCATGCTGGTCTGCGGCGCGGCGGTGTTGAGTATTGACGAGCGAACGCCCCTGAGCGCCGTGCAGGCTCACGGCAAGGTGGTGCAAGGCAATGTGGACAACCGGGTGCTGGCCTCGGGAAGCCGGGAAGACGTGGCGGAGGCGGTGCGGGCCTGTGTGGCCGCCGGGGGCGGAGTGGGGCATATTCTTAATCTTAGCCATGGCATTTTGCCACGGACCCCCTTCGAAAATGTTCAACAGTTTGTCTCCACGGCTCGGAAGATCCCGTTTCCCGTCCCCAAATAGCAGGCATATTATGAAATCGGCCGTGACTTCCGCCCCAACGGCGCTTTAAACTTGACAACATAACTGCCAGTGATAATTGAAGTTTCTGGACAAAGTACGCTCCGCATGGAACTGCTGAATAGAACCCCGGAACGCTGTATCCCATCCTTCGGCCCTGAAGGCGTAGCGCAGAAACCGGCATTGAGTTAGGGCATGGCTGTATTTTGCCCAAAGGATAATGCTCTTGATTTGGAACATGTTGTAATTACAAGAAAATTAAATCGAACGATTATGAAAGGAGTTCACATGAACCGTTATTTCGGTGCTGTTGTTCTTGCAGTGGCCCTGCTCTTTGGCGCGGCCGGCTGCGAAAAAAAATCTGACGTAATCAAGATCGGCGTTGCCGGGCCTATTACCGGCGCCTACGCCAAGTTCGGCGAGCAACTCGTGAAAGGGGCGACCCTGGCCGCCGATATCATCAATGCGGCCGGTGGCATCAACGGCCGGAAAATCGAGGTGGTGCAGGGCGATGACCAGTGCGACCCCAAACAGGCACGGGCCGTGGCCAACTCCTTCGTCAATGATAAGGTGTATGCCGTGGTGGGACATTTCTGTTCCTCCTCGACCATCCCCGCATCCGAGGTTTATGACGAGGCCAACATTCTTCAGATCACCCCGGCCTCCACCAATCCCCAGGTCACCGACCGCGGCCTGGCCGCCGTATTCCGCACCTGCGGGCGAGACGACCAGCAAGGCAATGTGGCCGGCGACTTCATCGCCAAGCAGTTGAAAGCCAAGCGCGTGGCCATTATCCATGACAAGGACACCTATGGGCAGGGGCTGGCCGACGCCACCAAGGCGCGGCTGAGAACCCACGGCATCAAGGAAGTGCTTTATGAGGGCATCACCCGCGGGGACAAGGACTTCAACTCGCTGGTCACCAAGATGAAGGGCCTCAAAGTTGACGTCATCTACTTCGGCGGCATTCACACCGAAGCCGGCCTGATCGTGCGGCAGGCGCGAGAGCAGGGGCTGAAAGCCACCTTCATCAGCGGCGACGGAATCGTGACCAGTGAGTTTGCCTCGATTGCCGGACCCGCCGCGGATGGCGTGCTGATGACATTCGGAGCCGACCCGCGCAATTTGCCCGCCGCCGCGGACGTCGTGAAGCAGTTCCGCGACAGCGGCTACGAGCCGGAGGCCTATACCCTGTACAGCTACACGACGATGCAGATCATCGCCGAGGCCCTGGCCAAAAACGATGTCACCAACGACGGCGCGAAACTGGCCAAGTATATCAAGGCCACTAGCTTCTCCACGGTGATGGGCAGCAAGGCCTTTGACAGCAAAGGTGACCTCAAAGTCACCGACTACGTCGTCTACAAATGGTACCCTAGCGGCGGCGGCAAGTACGACTACAAGGAATTGTAACCCAAACTCCTTCCGGCAGGCTGCGCGTCAGCCTGCCGCTCCTTCATCTGTAGTGAATAAGCACTCATACGCGCTAATCCCCCGGCTGCCTGCATGTATATTCTTGGACAACAGTTGATCAACGGCCTCATTCTGGGTTCCATCTACGGCTTGATCGCCATTGGCTATACGATGGTCTACGGGATTATCGGCATGATCAATTTCGCCCACGGCGAAATCTACATGATTTCCGCATACCTGTTTGCGATCTTCCTGGCCTTGGCGGGCGTCTTCGGGATCGACTCCCTGCCCGTGGCGTTGCTGTTCACCCTGGCGTTCACGATCATCATCACAGGATTGTACGGCTTTACCGTGGAGCGGATGGCTTACCGCCCCTTGCGTGGCTCGACCCGTCTGGCGCCGCTCATATCCGCCATTGGCATGTCCCTGGTATTGCAGAACTTCGTGCAGCTTGCCCAGGGTGCCAACGACCAGGCATTGCCGCCCCTTTATCATGGCGTGCTGCGGCTGGGGGGCGAGGAAGATTTCGTGCAGATCACCCATATCCAGATCATCATCGTCGCGGCCACGGTGATATCCATGGCCATCCTGACCTATGTGATCAACAACACGGCGTTGGGCCGGGCCTGCCGGGCCACCCAGCAGGACCGCACCATGGCCAACCTGCTGGGCATCAACACGGACTGGACCATTTCCCTGGTGTTCGTGATCGGCGCCAGCATGGCCTCCGTGGCCGGCGTGCTGATCACCTTCAACTTTGGCTCCTTTAACTTCTTCATCGGCTTCGTGGCCGGCATCAAGGCTTTCACCGCCGCGGTGCTGGGTGGCATCGGCTCATTGCCCGGCGCCATGCTGGGCGGAATCCTGCTGGGTCTGTCGGAATCCCTCTTCGCAGGATTCGTGAATACCGATTACAAGGATGTCTTCGCCTTTGCGCTGCTGGTCACCGTGCTGACTTTCCGGCCTACTGGACTGCTTGGCCGGCCTGAAGTCGAGAAGATTTAAAGCCTTGCCACGCACCATGAACATTCCCGCGGCCCTTAAGGATTCCGCCGTCGCCTCCCTGATCGCGCTGGCCCTGTTCGTCCCCATGATTGGGCTGGTGCTGAAAGGACAAAGTCTCAATATCCAGCTTCTGCGGGCGCTGTTCGTGGTGGCGGCGGTGTTCGCCGGGCGGATGCTGATCTCCATGCTGCTGCAAAGCGGGCTGCTGGGGCGCCTGGTCGAAGTCATCAGAAAGGTGCTCGTGTACTTGTCCCCGGTGGTGGGCCTGGTGGAGCGGCGGTCTTTCCGCTTTATAGGCCTGCTGCTGGTGGTGCTGGTGGCGGTGCCCTTCCTGCCCGGATCGAGCAACTATCTGATCCAGATTCTTTCCCTGACCCTGGTGTACGTGATTCTGGCCACCGGCCTGAACATTGTGGTAGGGCTGGCCGGGCTGCTGGACCTGGGCTTCGTGGCCTTCTTCGCCACGGGCGCCTATGGCTACGCCATGCTGGCCCAGTACGCGGGCCTGTCCTTTTGGGCGGCGATCCCCCTCACGGCGGGCATCGCGGCGGCCATGGGCTGTCTGCTGGGCCTTCCCGTGTTGCGCATGCACGGGGATTACCTGGCCATCGTCACCCTGGGCTTCGGGGAGATCATCCGCATCCTGCTGGTGAACATGATCGACATCACCGGCGGCCCCAACGGCATCTCCGTGCCCCGGCCCACCTTGTTCGGACTGGGATTTACCCGCAGGTTGGAGGAAGGCCAGCTGGGATTCCACGAGTTTTTCGGGCTGCCCTACAGCGCCAGCCACCGCTATATCTTCATTTACCTGTTGATCCTGGCCTTCACGGTGGCCGCTATCTGGATTTTCAAGCGCCTGCGGGAGATGCCCATTGGCCGGGCCTGGGAGGCTCTGCGCGAAGACGAGATCGCCTGCAAGGCCCTGGGCATCAACCACACCACCACCAAGCTGTCCGCGTTTACCCTGGGCGCGACCTTCGGGGGCGTGGGAGGCGTCTTTTTCGCCGCTATGGAGGGGTTCATCAACCCCTCCTCATTCACCTTTGTCGAGTCCGCCATCATCCTTTCCATAGTGGTGCTGGGCGGAATGGGCTCCATCGTGGGGGTGATCCTCGCCGCCATGGGCATCACCCTGCTGCCGGAACTGTTTAGGGAATTCGAGAACTACCGCATGCTGGTGTTTGGCCTGGCCATGGTATTCATCATGATCTGGAGGCCCGGCGGCCTGCTCAAGGTGCGCAGGAAGACTTTTGCGAGAGGCGGCCATGGCGGCTAAGGCGGACAGCATCCTGGTGACGGAAGGCGTTTCGATCCGCTTCGGCGGTCTGCTTGCACTGGCGGGCATTTCCCTTGTGATGCGGCCCGCCACCATCACCGCCATCATCGGACCCAACGGCGCGGGCAAAACCACCCTTTTCAATTGCATCACGGGATTCTACCGGCCTACGGAAGGCCGCATCATTTTTCGCCCGGACGGGCGGGATGTGGTACTGAACCGGTTGCCCATCCACAAGATCGCCCAATTGGGAGTGGCCCGCACTTACCAGAACATCCGTCTCTTCGGCCAGATGAGCGTGCTGGAAAACCTGCTGGTGGCCCAGCACCATTTCGTCAATCACCGCCTGATTTCGGGGATTTTTCAAACCAGGTCATTCCGCAAATCAGAGGCGGAGGCCGTCGAGCAGGCTTGGTTCTGGCTGGAGTTCATGGGCATGGAGCAACTGGCCAATCAGGATGCCGGCACCTTGCCCTACGGACAGCAGCGGCGGCTGGAAGTGGCGCGGGCCATGGCCTCGCGGCCGCGGCTGATTTGCCTTGACGAGCCCGCGGCGGGTCTGAACTTGCAGGAATCCGAGGAGCTCAACCAGCTCATTCTCAAGCTGCGGGAAGAGCACGGGGTGAGTGTGCTCCTGATCGAGCATCATATGGGTGTGGTCATGAGCATTTCCGATCACGTGGTGGTGCTGGACCATGGGGAAGTAATCAGCGACGGTACAACGGAGCAGGTGCAGCAGGACGAGCGCGTCATCAAGGCCTACCTGGGCGAGGAGGACGCGGAAGAGTTGCAGTCCGTGACCAAGGGGGCTGGCTGAGCCATGCAAGCGCTCCTCAAAATCAAAAACTTGCATGCCGGATACGGGCCCATCAAAGCCCTGCGCGGCATCAACCTGGACGTCCAATCCGGCGAAATCGTGGCCTTGATCGGCTCCAACGGCGCCGGCAAGACCACACTGCTGATGGCCATCTGCGGAATCGTGCCCCCGCAAGAGGGCAGCATCCTATACGACGGCCAGGAGTTCGCGGGACGCAAGCCCTACCACATCATGAACCAGGGCATCGCCCAGGTGCCGGAAGGACGGCGCATTTTTCCCCGCATGACCGTGCTGGAAAACCTGCAAATGGGCGCCTCTCATAAGGACGGCAACATTCAGAATGATCTGGAGCGCGTGCACGCCATGTTTCCCGTTTTGGCGGAGCGGGCCGGTCAGATCGGCGGTACCCTCTCCGGAGGGGAGCAGCAGATGCTGGCCATCGGGCGGGCGCTGATGAGCCGGCCCAGGCTGTTGCTGATGGACGAGCCTTCCTTGGGCCTCGCCCCTCTCATAGTCAAGCAAATCTTCGATTTCGTCCGCGAGATCAACAAGGCGGGCACCACCATCCTGCTGGTGGAGCAGAACGCCTACGCGGCCCTCAAGCTGGCCCACCGGGCCTTCGTGCTGTCCACGGGGGAAATTGCGATATCCGGGGAAGCCAAATCCCTGCTGCAAAATCCCGAAGTGCGGCGCGCCTACCTGGGCGGCTAGGGTCGTGTCAGGCGTATTCGCAATAGATAATGCACCCAAGTATGGCGGGAGATGCACCGCCGGGGGCAAAGCACCCGCGATACTATGTGACGCCTTGAATAAAAATAAGCACTAGGCGATGCGGCCCCACACGGCCTCCAACTCGCGGAAGGTGTTGGCGTGGGCCCGTACAGTGTCGGCCAGATCGCGCGCGTAGCCGCCGCCCATGGTGACCACCAGTGGGCAGTGGTGGTCGCGGCTCAGTTCCAGCACCAGCCGGTCCCGCCGCCGCAGGCCCTGCAAACTGAGAGCGAGCCGCCCCAGCCGGTCCGACACGAGGAGGTCCACCCCGGCCTGGTAGAACACCAGGTCCGGCCGGAAATGCTCGTACAGCTTGAGCAGCACCGGTTCGATGGCGGCCAGGTAGCTCTCGTCGCCGGTCCCGTCCGGCAGGGCCAGGTCCAGATCGCTCTCCGCCTTGCGGTAGGGCCAGTTGCGGGCGCCGTGAACGGAAAGGGTGAACACGGCCGGGTCGTGTCGGAAAATTTCCGCATTGGCATTGCCCTGGTGCACGTCCAGGTCCACGATGGCGATGCGCTCCACCAAGAGCTCCTGTTGCAGATAACGGATCGCGACGGCGATGTCGTTGAGCAGGCAATAACCCGTGCCGCGGCCGGGAAAGCCGTGGTGGTTTCCTCCACCCAGATTGGCCGCCGCTCCGCCGCGCAAGGCGCTTAAGGCCGCCTGCTGCGTGCCCCACACCGCCGCCCGCGCCCGCAGCACCAGCTCGTGAGTTACAGGCAGGCCCAGCTCCCGCTCGGCCTGGGGCGTGAGAGCGCCCACGCGCAAGGTCTCCAGATAGGCGGGTTTATGCAGCAGGGCCAGCAACTCCCAGGTTGCCGGCTCGCAGGGTGTAAGCTGTCGCGGGGCGAGAGCGCCTTCCGCCAGTAGCAATTCGCGCACGAGGCGGTATTTTCCGCGCGGATAGCGGTGCTGCTCCGGCAGGGGGAAACTCAGATGATCGTAATGCCAATAAGCAATTGACCCGCGGGACGCCACGGTTTCCGTGCAGCCCGCGCTTTTGCTGGAATTTTCTGCCGGTTTTTGCATGCCTGCCGGTTTTTGCATGGGTAATCTTGGCATGAGCGATCTTGGCGTGAACGATATTGGCAATGATGGCCGGGCCACGCGGCTAGTGATATTGCAACGGCGGCGCCGTACCCGCTGCATCATTGGCAGTGCTGGCGGCCTCATTCCGCCATCAGTTCTCCCTCGCAGCGCGTTGCCACATTGGGCGCCGAGGCCCAGCCGCCATCCGCGCCGATGGCATATACCCCGCCGGTAAACATGCTCTCCGCACCGTTCAGCCAGAGCCGCCCGTCCACCCCATAGGCCTGCCCCGGAAAGAACGGCTGGCGGAACACCATCTGAATCCGCCGGATGCGGTGGCGCTCCAAAGGCAGCCCTTCAAGATGGGCGAGACGGTTGAAATGATTCTCCGCGGCCATGATGTACTCATGCACGTTCACGTGCTGGTTGATGTCCGTGTTGCACAGGCCCCATATAGCATCGAAGCGCGGCGCCGCCTCAACAACTGCCTGCCGGTAACCCCCGGGCGCCGCATGCATCAGTGCGATACTGGGATAGGGCGCATCCCACTCCAGCAGATTGAATTCGCCCAGTTCCTCGGGCAGTTCAGTAACCGCGCGCTCGCCCGGTGGCGCCAAGGGGCGGGTGATCACCTGCACCACCTGGCAGCTGCCCACCTCCGTCAACGCGCCCTTTTCCTTCTCGAAGCCCAGGGCCGCCGCGCTGCCGCTGCCCAGGTGGGCTTGCAGGGTCGAGCGCATGTCCAGGAAGAGCCGCGAGCCGCCCCCGGCCCCGGAGCCGCGCATGGCGCGCTGAATGGACACTGAGAAGCTGGACCGCACATCCCATCCGAAGGCGATGGGCGCCGCGCCCGCCTGTAGATCGACATAATACATGATGGGGGCGATCCCAACCTTGCGCAATGCCAACATGGGGAAGCGCCGTTCCAGCTCGGTAAACATGGGAGGCATGCAGATATCGATGAAGGCGCGGGTCTTGAGCCGGTAATTGAGATCCAAATCCCCGAAGTGCAGCTCCGCGCTGCCCGATCCGGAGAAATAATCCATCCTGTTTTTGTGGGGCATGTTTCCTTTCCTGCCTAAGTGGGGTGCCGTGCCCCCATCTCAACGCCCAGCCCAATCGGCCGCGCCTCCCCCTCGCGATTGCGTCTGGCGATATCCTTCCGGCGCAATTTTTCCGGTGCAATCGGAAACTTGTCAATCCGTATCTTGCGCCGCCGCCAAGTGGCCGGGATTCTATGCGAAATTGCCCTGAAATGTCTTGCAAAAAAAACAGGCCGGTGGCAGGGGATAGGGCCGGGGCGCAAAGCGAGGGCGCTGCAACCCGGTGAGAAGTAAACCTTCCCCTCAGGCGCCCGGCGCAGTATGAATTTGCAAAGCTGGGTGTGACTCCACAGCTTATTACAGCAATCGGAGGCCCTATGAAGAAACTACCCTGGATAGCATTAATCCTGGTGCTTTTGGCGGGAATTATATTGGCGGGATGTCCCGGCAAGCGCTCCAGCTCGGGAATGGCGCCTGCATCCAAAAGCAGCAGGTATTAGCAAAATTATCATAGGTTGGATGGCCTGCTTCAGACCGTATCGCCCGGCATGATGGCGTTTGCCAGACTCGCGGCGCGGGCCTGCACCACCACATCCGCCCATTTTTCAAGCTGCGCCATGCGCGCTTCCACGGAATCGGCCTGCCCTTCCGGAGGCGCCGCCAG
>JAPUIH010000220.1 GCA_027297205.1 SAR324 cluster bacterium
GGCGCTGGCCCTCCTTGAATAACGTGTCAAAGGCCAGGGAGGACTTGCCGGAGCCGGAAACCCCGGTGAACACGGTGAGCGTGTTGCGGGGCAGGGTGATGTCGATGTTCTGCAGGTTATGTTCGCTGGCGCCGACAACGACAATGCTGTCGGAGGAGGAAGAAGCGGTCATCGTGACCTGTCCAGGAGAAGCAATTTCAAAAAAATTGCGCCGCGTCCGTGCAGCCCTTCACGGCAAGGGAAGGAGCCAATCTAACATGGATCGGGGAGGCGCGGAAGGGGAGGGAAACTCCGTTTTCCGGTCCGTGCGGGCAGGGACGCCCGCGCCACTGACTTGATGCGAGGGAAGCAACGCGAGACTCGTAGCGTTGCGCCCCCTCGCGCTTCCCCTAATATGTTATTTTCCTTATTGCGCTTTTGTCGGGGCGGTTCGTATAACCGCCCCGGCCAGAACAGGGGGCGCGGGGGAAGCCATTCCCCCGTATTTCTTCCTCCCCCCTCACACCCGCAGCCGAAAACTGAGCGGAATGGCCAGCAGCACGGTGAGGGCCATGATGGCGCAGGCCAGGGGGATGCCCGCATGGTCCGCCAGTGCGCCATAGAGCAGGGGGGCCAGGGCGGTGGAGCCGGTGATGACCGTGTAGAACACGGCGAAGGCGCGGGCCCGGCGCTGGGGCGTGACCAGTTCGGCCACGGTGCCGTAGAGCACCGAGGAGGTGCCGTTGAGGGCCACGCCGAACAGGGGCAGCACCAGCACTTGCCACTGGGGCGGGGCGATCACCACCAGACCGATGCCCGCCGCCGTGGCCAGCTCCGTGGCGATCACCGTGCGCACGATGCCGATGCGCTCGGCGAGCAGGCCGCACACGAACTTTCCGCAGGCCCCGCCCGCGAAGACCAAGGTCAGCCCCAGCCCCACCATTTGCAGCGAGGCCCCTTTCTCGATCAGCAGGAAGGGCAGCAGCACCAGGATGCCCCCGCGGGTGGCCGCGTCCACCACGCCGATCAGGGAGAGGGCCGCGAAGCCCGCCGGATCGAGGATGCCCCAGCCCCGGCCCGCCGAATCGATAATGCCCCGGCCCGCCGGCGATGCGGAGACCCGCTCCGGCTGGGGCGCGGCTGGGGGCGTGGGTTCCACCCCGCGCAGGGCCAGGGGCAGCAGCAGCGCCGCCGCCAGCCCGAACAGGCCCACCCCGGTGGTGGTGTGGGACCAGGGATAGGCCCCCAGGCTGAGCGCGGCCAGGCCCGGCAGCAGCATCTTGCCCAGGTCCCCGCTAAAATTGTAGGTGCCCAGGGCGGCGCGGCGCTGGCCGGTCTCGAAAGCGCGGGCCACCAGGGAAGAGGCCAGGGGATGCTGCACGGAGGAGCCCAGCCCGGCCAGGGCCAGCATGAACAGCAGGGACAGGAAGCCGCCCGTCCAGCCCATCAGCAGGTATCCCAGCGCCGCCAGGGCCGTGCCGGCCACCAGCAGCCCGCGTTCCCCGATGCGTTCGGAAAGAAAACTCACCGGCACCTGGAACAGGGCCATGCACCCCGCGTAGGTGCTCTTGAGCGCGGCGGCCTGGGTCAGATTAAGAGCAAAGGCCTTGGCCCAGACGGGCAGCAGCACGTAGACCAGCGCGCTCATTCCGTCATGGAGAATGTGCGCGCCCCCGCAGGCGGCCAGCGCCCCCCAGGAACGGCCTTCCCAGGCCCAGGGCTTGGGCGCGGCGGCGGAGCTTTCTTCGGATTGGGCCATCGGTCAATCTATCCCGCGCCCCCCTCACCGCGCAAGGCGGGGCGCATTACCTATTTGCCAGCGCCTCAAAATTATTGCAGCATTGTCAATTCGCCCCAAATGACGTTAGAACCGGATGCAAAAATACGTGTGCGCCGCGCCCTTCGAGACACTCGCTAAGCCCTTCGACAGACCCAGGGCAAGCTCGTTCCTCGGGAACGCGGCTAAAATGCCCGATTCCCTGCCTGTCCCGAGCACAGTCGAAGGGTGAAAGGCTCCGGCGGAGCCTGTCTCGCCTGCCCTGAGCTTGCCCTGAGCGGAGTCGAAGGGTGAAGTCGAAGGGAAGGGTCGGGCTTGAGGCCAAATTGTCGTAATTGTGACCGCTTTGTAGCCAATACGGAGCGGCGATCGGCGCAATTTCCATGGGAACGATGGGCATTAAGCAGCGAGACAAGGCGGAATGGGTGGTGGGCAAAGTGCTGGCCGAGCAGGCCGCGCGGCGCGGGGAGCAGCCCTTCGTGCGGATCGGCGACGGCCCCTGGCTGACCTATGGCGAGGCGGATGCCATGGCCAACCGCGCGGCCAACGGCTTTGCAGGGATGGGAATGGCCCAGGGCGATCACGTGGGCGTGATGCTGCCCAACTCCCTGGATTATGTCCACACCTGGTTCGGCCTGAGCCGCCTGGGGGCGGTGCACGTGGCCATCAACACCGCCTACAAGGGTGTGTTCCTGGAGCACGTGCTCAACAACTGCGGCGCGCAGGTGATGGTCATCGCGCGGGACTACCTGGGCTGGCTGCACGAGATCGAAGCCAGGGTGCCCGCCCTGCAGACCGTGCTCGTGCCCGGCCTTGCGGCGGGGGAGGACGGCCTGCCGGCTTTCCAGCGAATCGAAACCCGGCCCTTCGAATCCGTGCTGGAAGCGCCGGCCGATGCGCCGCAAATCGAGGTGAACCACTGGGATATTGGCGCCATCATGTACACTTCGGGCACCACCGGGCCTTCCAAGGGTGTGCTGATGCCCCATGCCCACCTGTACATGCTGGGCTGGGGCACGGTGGAAAATCTGAGCCTGAGCGAGCAGGACCTGTACTACATCGCCATGCCGCTCTTTCACGCCAACGCCATGCTGATGCAGTTCTACGGAACCATGCAAGCCGGGGGCAGTTGCGTGGTGGCGCCGGCTTTCAGCGCCTCGGGCTGGCTGGACGACGTGCGGCGCTCGGGCGCGACCCTCACCAATCTGCTGGGGGTAATGAACGAGTTCGTGGTGCGCCAGCCGGAACGCCCGGAGGACAAGGACCACAAGCTGCGCCTGATCCTGTCCATCCCTTCCGCGCCGGAAGTGGTCACGCTGTGGCGGGAGCGCTTCGGCGTGCAGATCGTGGAGGCCTATGGCATGACCGAGGTCAATATTCCCCTCTACCACCCGCCGCATAGGGAGCCTGTGGCGGGCAGTTGCGGCCTGCCCTATGCGCCCTACTACGAGGTGCGGGTGGTCAATCCCACCACGGACGAGGAATTGCCGCCGGGGGAGGTGGGGGAAATCGTGGTGCGGCCCAACGAGCCCTACGCATTCATGCAGGGCTACAACGCCATGCAAGAGAAGACCGTGGAGACCTGGCGCAACCTGTGGTTTCACACGGGGGATGCGGCGCGGCGCGACGAGCAGGGCTACTTCTACTATATGGACCGCATCAATGACCGCATCCGGCGGCGCGGCGAGAATATCTCCTCCTACGAGATCGAGCAGGTGATCGGCGCGCATCCGGCGGTGGCGGACGTGGCGGCCATCGCCGTGAAATCGGACATCCGGGGCGGCGAGGACGAAATCAAGGCCTGCGTCGTGTTCAAGCCGCAGTGCCAGGCCACGCCGGAGGAACTGCTGGACCTGTGCCAGAAAAACATGCCTTACTTCTCAGTGCCGCGTTACGTGGAGTTTTATCCCATCCTGCCCAAGACCCCCACGGAGAAAATCCAAAAGACCAAGCTGCGCGAGCACGGCATCAGCCCCAATACCTGGGACGCGGAAGCCGCGGGCTACGTGGTCAAGCGCACGTAAAAACGGTCTCAAAAATACGCACTCATTTTCCCCCTGCTCATGTCATTCTGAGGTCCGCCCGGCGGGCCGAAGAATCTCAACCCTTTCAATCGGCCGAGACCCTTCGCTTCGCTCAGGGTGACATGACAATGGAGTCAAATATCGAGTTACAATAATTTTGAGGTGACCTACAGACCCTCAGGTCTTGCGGCAGACGGTCTCGATGAGGGCGATGCGGTTTTCTTCCAGGTTGCGCAGTTGGTTTTTCGCCATTTCGGGAAAGTCCGGCCCCAGCAGCAGGTGAAAGCCCAGGGGCGGCGGGCCGCCTTCCTGCGCGGCCTTGACCATGGCCCGGAACCATTCGCGGCCCAGCACGGTGCTGTCCCGCCAGTGCAGCACTTCGAAGCCCGAGCTTTCCAGCAGACCGCGCAGCTCATCCGGCGTGGCCAGATGACTGATGGAA
>JAPUIH010000221.1 GCA_027297205.1 SAR324 cluster bacterium
CTGGGTAGTCTGTACGGTTCCCAGGGCGAGTTCGACCGCGCGGAGGGAATGTTCAACAAAGCCCTCGCACTCAATACCGAAATGGAGAGTAAGGAGGGCATGGCAATTCAGTTCTTCAATCTGGGGTTGCTTTACGAACAGCACGGAGATGGGGAGCGGGCTCGGGAGGCTTGGAACAAGGCCCTTGTTCTGTTTAAAGAGGTCGGCATACCGGACAAGATCGAACAAGTACAGGGCCTGCTGGCGGGATTGGACAGCGGCTGAGCGCGCCCACCGATATCCGTGGCGACTCACTTGTCATGCTGAGCGCAGCGAATCATCTGCACTGGAGTAGCCTCCCACCCATGGGGTTGGTGGAACAGATTCTTCGCTACGCTCAGAATGACAACGTTTGGGGGAGCACGCGGGGACATTGCCCCCTCGCATTCTTCCTGCACTCCCTACCCCTTCTCACATCGTATTTCCGTACCGGGGCTGACGGCGGCAAGTTGCTTCACGTCTCCGATGGCGCGGCCCCACACGTTGCAGGGGGAGGCCAGGCGCAGTTCGTCACCCTGGGAGGCGGGGGTGCGCCCGAAGGCAATGGCGATGGCGCTGCCCAGCGGCCAGTAGGCGATGTCCCCCGGCTCCATCACGTCGCGGGCGTCGGGCTCCTGATCCATGCCGACCGGGGTGGAGAAGTAGACCTCCTCCCCCCAGGTGTTGGCGCTGGCCTGGAAAGGCAGGGCCTCGTACAGCCTCTGCGCGGTGGGGGTGTCCAGCAGTTCCACTTCCAGCACAACCTGCCCCATGGTGATTTTCATTTTGCGCATGCGCCCTCCCTGGGAGAGTATTATGTGTTTCCTATCCCTAGCGATTTACCACGCTCCGGGCAGGCGCGCCATTTCCCTTGCCATCGGTGAAGGAAACAGGTGCAACAATCCTCCTTTGACGGGCAAGCCGCCAAATTTTCCCTTTCCAATTGACCAGGGGGAGGGGAGTTCCACGATTTGATGGGCGAGGGCAGGCACTTAATCAGACCCATTGTCGGTGAGCAGAACGCTATCCCCTCCCCCTGGAGGGGGGAGGGTCAGGGAGGGGGTGAATGACAAAAGAATTTGCCAGGACGCTTAGGAAAAACCTTACTGACGCCGAGCAGAAATTGTGGAGGCGGCTACGCCGCCGGCAACTGCACAGGCACAAATTTCGCCGCCAGTTTCCCATGGGCGCCTTCGTGCTCGATTTCGTTTGCTTGGAAAGGAAACTTATCGTTGAACTGGATGGCGGACAGCACGCCTCGGAAAGCAAGTACGACGCGGCCAGAACTTTATGGTTGAAAGAGCAGGGTTATTCGGTATTACGGTTTTGGAACAACCAGGTATTCCAGGAAATGGAGGCTGTCCTAGAGAAGATCGGAGTTGCTCTGAGCTTCCACCCCCCACCCCCACCCTCCCCCACAAGGGGGGAGGGAATTTGATGCGAGGGCATCCAGTAGGC
Organism: SAR324 cluster bacterium; assembly: GCA_027297205.1. GTDB lineage: Bacteria > SAR324 > SAR324 > SAR324 > JACQKK01 > JAPUIH01. Next base: position 1,477 of record JAPUIH010000221.1, read on the forward strand.
GAAGAGAATTGACGTGAGTGTGCCCCGCGGAGCGAGCAGATTTTATTGGGATGCACCTAGTGTCCTGAGTTTGATGTTCTCCAAATAATTAGAGGAGTTAAGCTGTTGTAATGGAAACGAATTAAATTGAGCGAACTACGAACTCATGACACTAGAGGGAAGTGGACGATAATAATCTCTTGATGAAGGGCCGCTCGCTTGTCCCCTCCCCTTTCAAAGGAGGAGGGGGTGAGTGTCAAGGAAATTTACCAGAGCAGAAAATTGCGCCCCGCGGCGGCGGAGCAGCTTATCCAAATCAGCAGGGAAGCACAAAGTCATGAAAGCAGGCATCGTCGGATTCAACGGGTCGGGCAAAACCACCATCTTCAATGCATTGACCGGCCTGCGCGCGGAGACAGGGCCGGGAGGCAAGGCGCGGGAAAACACGGGCATCATCAAGGTGCCCGACAGCCGGGTGGCGGAGTTGGCGGTGCAGCACAATTCCAAAAAGCAGGTGCTGGCCGAAGTGCAGTTCCTGGACGTGGCCACCCCCCAGACCGGCAGGGAACTGGGCGGCGGACTGCCCGCCCAGGTGCTGGGGGCCATGCAGGGCTGCGACGCGCTGGTGGTGGTGCTGCGGGGCTTCGCCAATCCCAATCTGGAGGCTCCGCCGCAGCCCTCGCGGGAGTTGAACAACTTCCGGGCGGAGTTGATCCTGAGCGATCTGGCGCCCTTGGAAAACCGGCTGGAGCGCATCAAAAAAGAGGCGGACAAGGCCAGGGAGCGCAGCCTGATCGAAAAATGCATCGCCCACCTGGAGGCGGAGCGGCCCATGTACAGCCTGGCCCTGAATTCCGCCGAGACGCAGACGCTCTCCGGCTTCAGCATGCTCACCTCCAAGCCCATGCTCTTGCTGTTGAACCAGGAGGAGGACGACTTCGCGGGCGGCCTGCCGGAGGACATTTCCGCCGCGGCGCGGGGCGAAGGGCTGGAACTGATGGCCATCAGCGGCAAGCTGGAAATGGACATCGCCGGTCTGCCACCGCAGGAGCAGCAGGAATTCCTGGCGGCCATGGACATCACGGCTTCGGCCCGGGACCGCTTCGTGCAGCGCGCCTACAGCCTGCTGGAACTGATTAGCTTCCTCACCACGGGGGAGGACGAAAGCAGGGCCTGGCCCATCCGGCAGGGCACTACCGCCCTCAAGGCGGCGGGCAAGATTCACTCGGATATCGCGCGGGGCTTCATCCGTGCGGAAACCATCGCTTATGAGCACTTGATCGCCCTGGGCTCCGAGAAGAAGGCCCGCGACGCGGGCAAGATGCGCGCGGAAGGCAAGGAATACATCGTACAGGATGGGGACGTGATCAACTTCCGCTTCAACGTGTAGACGGGAAGAGCCTGGATCAATATATATAAATGGCGATTATGTACTTAACAAAACAACGGTGGGCTTGAGGGATGTGACACGCCGACCCTGCAACTCAATGGACTTCCGTACCCGCTTTCGCGTCCCCGGCCTGTCCTCCTTGCAGAACCGCAACTGCCTTCTTCGGTATATCAGGCAGCATCCCTCAAACCCATGAAAAATTGTCAAAGCCGGCCAGTTACCTAAGGGTTCAGACCAATGGATAAATCTTTGAGCACGGTGGGGGTCGACGGTCTGCGGCCGGGCATGACCATCCGGGAAATTTCCAGATTTGAATCGAAGTACGCCTGCATCGATAAAATTACACTAAAATTTTTACAGAACAGATTCGCTGGGGCGCGAATGGTCGTCGCGGCGGAGGGTAAGAGCCGGGAGGTCGCCCCAGAGGAACTCAAGGTGTTGGACGATGTGACTGGGGTGGTCGATATCCCCGAGACCTCCGAATTCATCAGATACTTTTCCGGGTCGCCGGATACCCTGCGTGAGCTTGGCCTCTTTGTGCTCCGCGTCTCCGACAAGGGCGAGCAGGCGGATGCACCTCCGCAGGCTCCCGCGGTCAATCGCCAGCAGCACCAGGCGAACCCCAAAACCCTGGGCTCCATCAAGCAATTCTTCGAGACGGTCGCCGTGGCGGGGGAGCAGCGCGATCAGGCCGCGGCAAGCGTGGAGGACATGCTGGAGCGGGGCCGCTTGGGGAAATTCTCCACCAGCGTGGCCGAGGAGGCGGTGGACAATATCATCAGCACCGGCACGTCAACCGCCATCACCGCCATATCCGGATTGAAAAGCAGCGACCAGACCTATGCGCACTGCGTGGATACCTCCGTAATCCTGATGGAAACCTACACGGACATGCTGCGCGCCACGCGGAAGGAAGTCACACCGGATGTCACCCGCATGGCCCTCATTGCCGGGTTCATGCACGATATCGGGAAGAGCAAGGTGCCCAAGGAGATATTGGACAGCACGGAGCGCTTCGCCCCCGACAGCAAGGAAATGAAGATTATGCAGAATCATGCCCCGGAGGGCGCGCAGATCCTGACGGATTTGGGGCAGACCAAGAAAATCATCAACATTGCGCATTATCATCACGTCAAGATCGACAGCACTTTGCCCAACAGCTACCCGAGAGTGTCCTACGATAAGGTGTTGCCTGGAACGCGCCTGGCCGCCGTGGTCGATGTGTACCAGGCCCTGATTGGCAAGCGCAGCTATAAGCGCAACTGGGTGCCCGGGCGGGCTGTGGAATTGCTCATGAAACTGCGCGGCAAGGAATTTGACAGAACGATGCTGGGTTATTTTCTGCGTTCCATCGGAATTTATCCGGTGGGTTCGCTTGTGCGCCTTAACACCGGCGATTTGGCGTTCGTGGTGACTATCGATCAAGACTTGCTGGAGCGGCCGGTAGTGGTGGTGGTGGAAAACGCCGCCGGGGATCGCCTGACCCACAATCATGTCATCGACCTGAGCCATGCGGCCGATGTTTCCATCAGCGAGGTGTTGGACCACTTCGAGCATTACAACGCTTCGGAGGATGAGGCGTTCGAGATTTTCCGCTCTATCTCCCT